>JAFMQQ010000764.1 GCA_017354595.1 Micromonosporaceae bacterium | reverse complement strand
CCACCCGCCGCCGGCTCGGTATCACGGCTGGCCTGACCGGCCTGGCTGCGGGCGCCCTGCTGCTCACCGCCGCCTGCAGCACACCGGTCAGCACTGTGTCCGGGGCACCCGCCACGACACCGTCGAGCCCCGCCGCGGCGTCATCGCCGGACTCCGGCCCCACCAAGTCATCCAGCAAGGTCACCGGACACGCCGCCAGCCTCACCGAACTCTCCAAGCTTCTCGCCGTCGCTCCGGGAAACTGCGGATACGACAGCTCGATCAACTTCCTCGCCGACGCTTCGGTAACCAGCAACGGCTGGGCTATCGCCACCGTCAAAGCGGTGGACCCGAAGTTCCAGGGCGACGCCGCGATGGTCTTCCGGCTGCACGGCAGTAGCTGGAAGTACGACACGTGCGGCACCGAGCTCACCGATACGGTGCCGGCGGACGTGATGGCCGCGCTGAACAAGGCAGCACTGGGCCTGCCCAAGGGGCGGAAGGCCACCAGCTCGGAGGTCGCCCAGCTGACCGGGCTCGCCACCGGCCACTGCAGTTTCACCACCGCCTCGTACCAGCTGGCCGGTGTCACCGTTACCACCGACGGGTGGGCGCGGGCTGTCATGCAGTCGCGTGGTGGGAGCCAGGCACAGACCCAGCAGGTGGCCTTCCGGCTCAAGCCGAACTGGACCTATGTCGCCTGTGGCACTGATCTGGCCGGCTCCATTCCGGAGCAGGAGCCGTTTGGCTGAGGCAAAGCCGGCGGAGGTCCACTCTGGACCTCCGCCGCCCGCCGGAGCTGCGGTTGCGGCTAGCGTCGTGGCCGGCGCCGGGTGTTGCGCAGCCGGGCGGCCAAGCGGGCCCGCAATGGTTGGCGGCGGGCGGCGTGGCGCAGCCCGTCGGCGAACAGCCAGCACGAGTCGGCCAGCACCCGGGTAGCGCCGGCCGGGGCGTACGCCGCCTGGTCGTGTACCCGGGCCGCCCGCGCGGTCAGGTCGCCACAGGGCGTACCGAGCCGGTCCCGGGCGAGCCGGGCGAGTTGGCCGGAGGTGCTGGCGGCGGCGACCGGTACGCCGCAGCGGCGCAGGGTTTCCAGGGTGTCCCGCCAGGCTCCGGCCATCCGCCGGGCCGGATCCGCCCGCCGGCGACGGCGCAACCGCCGCACCGGTGCCACGGCCAGCGCGGCCGCGACGGTCAACCCGGCCAGCGCGGCGACGGCCAGCGCCGCCGTGATGGCAAGGCGCAGCCACGGTACGCCCGCATGGCCGGTCCGGTCGGCGCCGGTACCGTCCACAGTGGAGGAGGTGGGCGCGGCGGCCGGGTCGTTGCCGGATGGGGTGGGTGAGGGCTGCGTGCCCGGTACCGGACCCGATCCGTTGCCCGCCGCCCGGCTTGGAGTCGGCTGGAACGGGATCCAGCCGAGAGTCTCGAAGCGCACCTCCGGCCAGGCGTCCACGTCGTGGCCGTCGACGGTCAGTACGCCACCGCTGCGGCGGGTACTGAAGCCGACCGCGACCCGGGTGTCGTACCCGAGGCCGCGGGCGAGTACCGCGAACGCCGAGGCGTACTGCTCGGCGGTGCCCACCTTGTCGCGCAGCAGCCTCTGGATCTGGAAGATGCCGTGCCCGGCCGGCGCCTGATCGCCGGAGGCCAGGCTGAACCCGCCCTTACTGGCGAACCAGCCGGCGAGCGCCGCCAGCGCCGGGTAGCCGAACTGTGCCTGGACGATGTTCTCCGCCTTCAGCGTCAGGTCGGCCGGGATCGGGTACCGGCCGGTCGTCGCGGCCGGGGCGGTCACCGCGTCGGTCCAGTCGTCCACAGTGGACGTTGGCACCCGGCTGCGTACCGTGTAGTCGGTGGGTACCGGCCGGTCGGTGGGGAGCACGACATCGCCGGTGGCCGGGTCGACACCGAGGCCGGGTACCGAGACCTGCACCGGCCGGCCCTGGGAGAACAGCCAGCCGAGCGAACCGCCATCGAAGACGTGCACGTGGTCCTCGACCACCCGCGACGGCTGCTGCGGCGGGCCCGCGGGAAGCGTGGTACCGGCCCGGCGGTACAGGGCGGAACTGGTCCAGTAGGTGCCATCGAACTCAGTCAGTGTCGCGAACCGCAGCCGCTTCGGGTTCTCCGCTGACTCCACGGCGAGGTGGAGCGCGACATGGCCGGTACGCAGCGCCGGAAAGAGGGAGAGCGGGCTGATGGTCGCCCGCGGGTTGACCGGCTGGGGCACCAGGTCCGCGGCGGCTGCGGGCGGCCCGGAGGCGACCCGCCCGCCGGCTAACCCGGCGAGCGCCAGTACGGCCAGCACGAGCAGCAGCGAGGC
>JAFMQQ010000763.1 GCA_017354595.1 Micromonosporaceae bacterium | reverse complement strand
GCCGGTTCGCGACCAACTCATCCAGCTCGGCCTGCAGCCGGTCGTACGCGTCCGCAGAGAGCCAGGTGGTGGCGGGCGCCTGATCGCTGGTCGACACAGTCAGGTCTCCTCCTGGTCTGGGCGTGCCCTCACGGGGCGCGCTCGGCAGTTGAGCAGAGCGGAAATAACAAACGTACCAGCGATGGAATTGATCGGGGAGTTACGCGAGAGTCATCAATGCGCGACGCGGCAACCGAGCACGTCCACGGCGTGCGCGAGACCGCTGGTCTGCAGCCGGTACCGGAGGGTCACGTCGGTACCCGCGCCGACCGGCACCTCCGCATATCCCACCTCGGCGGCGGAGTTGTCCAGCGCGTGAATCCGACACACGGCCGGTCCGCGGTCCCGTTTCTGTACCCGTAAGGTCACCGTGGTCCCGGCTGCCGAGATATCCGTGTACCCGATCACGGTGGCCTGGTATGCATCGGTGCCGTAACGCGTGTAGAGATACCTGGCGAGCAGGAGCGTGCCCAGCACCGTCACGATCGCCAGGGCGTACGGCAACCAGCGGGGCGTGCGGTGCGGCTCGCGCCGGCGACCGTACCGCCCGGGCGGGAATAGCGGCGCGGCGGGATGGGTCATGAACTGTCGTCCTCAGGCGTCACGGGTTTTGTCGGTGGGTTGGGTGATTATGGTCGAGCCAGTTCAGTGTGGCACGGCTGACGCAGGGGGTTTGGCCGGCGGCATCCGGGTTCGTCGGCACGAGAAAGGGGTTTCGGTGGCCGAGCAGTTGCGGCTGATGGCGGTACATGCGCATCCGGACGACGAGTCGAGCAAGGGCGCGGCGACGATGGCCAAATACGTTGCGGAGGGCGTCGACGTACTGGTCGCCACGTGCACCGGTGGCGAGCGCGGCTCGGTGCTCAACCCGAAGCTAGACCGGCCGGAGGTCTGGGAGAACATCACCGAGCTGCGGCGCGCCGAGATGGAGCGGGCCCGGGAGATTCTCGGCGTACGCCAGGCGTGGCTGGGATTCGTCGACTCGGGCCTGCCCGAGGGTGACCCGCTGCCGCCGCTGCCGGAGGGATGCTTCGGGCTGCAGGATGTGGCCGCGGCGGCGCGCCCGCTGGTAGCGCTGATCCGCGAGGTCAAGCCACACGTGATCCTCACCTATGACGAGAACGGCGGCTACCCGCACCCTGATCACGTGATGACCCACAAGATCTCGCTGGCCGCCTTCGACGCCGCCGGCGATCCGGAGCAACACCCCGACCTGGGCGAGCCGTGGCAGCCGCTGAAGCTCTACTACCACATGTGGCCGAAGGCCAGGATGCTGGCGCTGCACGACGCGATGCTCGCGGCCGGCCTCGAGTCGCCCTTCGCCGACCAGATGGAGCGGTTCAAGGACATGCCGGATAACGCGCACCGGATCACCACCCGGGTGCCGTGTGCGGACTACTTCCCGACCCGCGACGACGCGCTGCGGGCACACGCCACCCAGGTCGACCCGGATGGTTTCTGGTTCCGGTGCCCGATGGAGATCCAGCAGCGGGCCTGGCCGACCGAGGACTACCAGCTGGCCCGCTCGCTGGTTGACGCTCCGGCGCAGGAGGACGACCTGTTCCTCGGGATCCGCCAGGCTGTCTGCGCGTGACACGCGGGTGGTGGAGCCGGGATCGTCCGCGCGGCGTACCGTGTGACAGGTGATCGCGGCTCTGCCATTGGCGCTTCCCGCGCGTAACGACTTCGGTGACACCCAGTCCGATGGCCTCGCCGGGCCTACCGGGTTGCTCATCATCCTGTTGCTCGTGGTGGCGACCGTCTTCCTGATCCGCAACATGAACGCAAGGTTGCGTCGGCTGCCCGAGCGGTTTCCACAGCATGTGCCGGACGGGCACGCCCAGGCCGGATTGCGTGACCAGGGTGGGCACGCCCAGGCCGGACAGCCCGAGCAGACCGCGGGCGGCGCCGACGCCGTTTCAGCTGACCAGGCACCCGGGCTCGACCGGGCCGGCCCCGGTGCGCCGCCCGCCGGCGACGAGACCACCAAGAGTTCGCCCGCCTGACCAGATCGGTCGACATCTGTTGGCATCGGCTAATTTGCCATAGCCTTCCGCCGGGGGCGGTGTGCGTACGTACGCCGGCTCTTCGCCCTGCTGGTGGATTTCGCCTCCGCCGCGGCGCGGCCACCATGGTGGCGAGACTGGAGGCGGACGGATGGCGGGCCTGGTCGGCTGGTGGCGAGGCGGTCGCTTCGCCGCGCGCGTCGACCTCGCCGTGCGGGTCAGCCTGGCCCGGCTGACCGGCGTACCGCCCGCGACCCGGAGGGCC
>JAFMQQ010000181.1:3189-6628 GCA_017354595.1 Micromonosporaceae bacterium | reverse complement strand
CGATGGATCCCAGGAACGCCACCGCCCCGGTGATCCAGGTCGCAGCGCGCCGGCCCCGCCACGCCGCCATGAAGAACTTGCCCCACAGGTGAACCACCATCGCGAAGAAGAACAGCTCGACACTCCACAGGTGTACGCCGTTGAGGAAGTGTCCAACCCTTGAGGTGTGGTACCACTGGGGTCCGGCCAGTGCCAGTGCGGCGCCACTGGTCAGGACGATGACCAGCGCGGCGAGTGTCAGCACGCCGAACACGTAGATCCAGGAGGATACGTACGCCGGCTGCCGGTCGGGCAGCAGTTGCTCGGGCGGCAGGGCGGCCACGGCTCGGCGGCGCAGCCTGGCCGTCCACATGCGAGCGTCAGCACCCGGGATGTCAGTAGAGCGATCGTCGGTACTCACCGCTGCCTCCGTCCCGGGAAGGGCAGCAGCAGCGCGAGCAGGAACACCGCGATCATCAAGGCGATCACGATCAGGTTGGCGGCCGATATCTGGATGACGCCCCAGTGCAGGTAGTAGCCGGGATGGTTCATGACGGATCCTCCGCGGGTTGCCGGGCTGATAGATCCGTATGGTTACCTCCACAGCCTGTCGGACGCAGTGGCGGAAGACCCGGGTCGACGGGCCCTTCGGGCCTTGTTGCACGGGACTCGCCGTCGCAACACGGAGGGTACCGGGGTCCAGGACCACATCGCCTCCGGCCGAGCCCATACCCGAACACACGTCAGCTCTGCATGTTGCCAGCCAGCCGGCGAGCACGGTCGGCAAATGCCGGCGTGAAACCTTCACGCGAGCACGCAGGCCGACCGCGCCGGGGTCCACGGGCATTGACATATGCAGATCGGGCGGCGTGCCATGGTGGCTGGAGGTGGGACCATGCGCGCCGGTGGGATTGGCCACATTGGACAGTGCATGGCCGGACGAGTGCGCTCCGTCAAGTACCCAGGCGGTACCGCTGGCCGGCCAGGTCCGCGCCGATGCGATGCAGCCGAGCGCCGCGCAGGCGATCACGACTGCCAATCATCGTTCACACGAAGAGGAGGCAAGGATGCTCAATTCGTACAAGAGGATCACCTGCGTGATCATGGCCTCGCTCTTGGTCTTTTCCACGGCACTGTTCATGAACGACTCCACGGCTCTGGCAGCGCCCGCCGCAAGCCATCCGCTGAAGGATCTTCCCGTATTCGGTAACACGAGAAATGATGAGTGGGCGGGTGCCGGTTCCCCGCTGAGCATTGAGACCGTCCCCTACAACGGCAATCCGGCGCTTCCGGTCGACACGGCAGTGACCTACAACGGCCTCCCGTCGCTGCGCGTCAACGTCACCTCGGACAACTCGGGTGGGTTCGGCTGGTGGTCGGTGACCCAGGCCGACAACAACTGGGAGACCTACTCACTGGTACCGTACTACGCCAATGGCGCGTTGGAGTTCAACGTCAAGGGTGCTACCGGCGGCGAAGCGTTCACGATCGGCATGGGAGACCGCAACTTCCGTCGTGATCCGGTTCAATACAACACCCCGTCGATTCAGAGCAGCCGCTATGCCACGGTGACCACGGACTGGCAACACGTGCGTATCCCCCTCGCCGACATCATTCCCCAGGGAAGTGTCTTCGACCTGAACCAGGCGTACCTGTTGTACTTCGGGAGCGCCAACAACAATGCCCAGGAGTTCTGGCTGAATGACATCAGATTCACCTCGCCGGATCAGGAGCACAGCGCGCCCTTTGTCAAGGTCAACCAGCTCGGCTACAGCATCCTCGGGGATAAGTACGCTCTGGTCAGTGGCTACGCCGACGAACTCGACGCGGTCGACGGAACTCCTTTCCAGGTGAGACGCGCCTCCGACAGTGGCGTTGTGTTCCAGGGCAAGCTGAGACTGGCCACAGATTTCGACACGCAATCGGGTGAGCGAATCTTCGAGGCGAACTTCTCGTCGCTGCTCAGGCCCGGCACCTACTACATTTCGGTGGCGGCGCCAGGCGTGGCAGACTCGCTGTCCTTCCAGATCGGGAGCAAGGTCTACCAACCGCTGATCGTCGACGCCGCGCGCTACTTCTACTACCAGCGCCAGGGAATCGCCCTCGATGCCGCACACGCAGGGGTGTACACGCGAGGGGTGGGGCATCCACAGGACGCAGACGCTCCCTTTGCCTCGGGCGCAAATCCGCCCAGGGACGTGTCGCAGGGCTGGTATGACGCCGGCGACTACGGGAAGTACGTCAACGCTGGCGCGGTCGCCGTGTCCGACCTCGCCTGGGCCTATCAGCTCTTCCCCGTGGAGTTCAAGGACAAGCAGACGAACATACCGGAGAGTGGGAACGGCGTGCCTGACATCCTGGATGAAGCGAGGTGGGAACTTGACTTCATCCTGAAGATGCAGGATCAGACAAGCGGTGGGTTCTACCACATGGTGCAGCCCACTGGTAACGCCGCGCCCGATAAGGACACCTCGCAGCGCCTGATCGAGGATGCCAATGGTTCGCTGACCAATGTGAGACCGACCGACGACGCGGCCAGCGCCGCCGCCGCGCTCGCGGAGGCTTCGATTTCCTTCGAAAAGTTCGACCCGACCTACGCCAGCACCCTGTTGACGGCGGCTCGGCGTGGTTGGGACTACGTGGTCGCCAACCCCGGTGGTGTCGCCCCGGTGCCCGGTCCCTACGGCATCAGCGATGACCACGCCGACCGGCTGTGGGCCGCAGCAGCGCTTTACCGGGCAACCGGCGACCAGCAGTACAACCAGTACTTCCTTGACAACTACCAGAACTTCGCGAGCGCCTGGGACGGGTCAAGGGACAATCCCGGGGGCGTTGGAAACATGGCACAGACCGCCTTCCTGGACTACCTGCGGGCACCTCATCGCGACGCGACCGCCAGGGCGTGGTTCGCGACCAGGTTCGAGGCGTGGCGCGAGCAGGTGCTGGCGCGCTCCGAGCAGGGCCCGTGGCACAACACGCTCCAGGACAACGACTACTACTGGGGCAGCAACGGTGTCGTGCTCAATACGATGCATGTACTGGCGGCGGGGAGCATCGTGCTCGGCCACCCCGATCTGACCAGCGACCTGCGGGTGGCACGGGCAGTGGAGTCAGCCATGGGGTACATCCTGGGGATCAATCCGCTGCATCTCAGCTTTGTCTCCGGGGAGGGCGCGGACAGCATCGCGACCATCTACTCGACGGCGTGGAGCAACGAGGGCCACCCCGGCGTACCCGCCGGATACCTGCCCGATGGCCCGAACATCTACAACAACCCGCTGCTGTCCTGCACCGCCCCGGCCAAGTGCTACCTGGACAACGATTCCAACTGGACGACGAACGAGAACTCGATCTACTGGAATGCGGATCTGGTGCTGAACGCCGCTCTTGCCGCCCAGGTTCCGTAGCGCGGGTCCTCGGCCCAGTCCGCCACGCCTCGGGGTCGCGCGCCGGGAAACCG
>JAFMQQ010000181.1:0-3179 GCA_017354595.1 Micromonosporaceae bacterium | reverse complement strand
GGCGCGCGCCTCGGGGGTCGTGCCCGTAGCCGAAGAAGGTGGCCAGGCCGGACCGGTCCACATCGGACAGCCGCACGACGCCCGCCAGCCCGGCAGGTCCTTGCTGCGACCGGCTCTCAGGGCGTGCCGAGCTGCACCCGCTGTCAGGGCGTGCCGAGCTGCACGCGGCCGTCGATGACCTTCGGCCAGCTGGCGTTCGCGGTCGGGTCCGGCCAGCCGGCCGGGAAGTTGCTCATGTGGCCCCGCAGAGTGGTGGCCAGGGTACGCATCGCGCCCTCAGCGTTGTCCCGCTGCACGAGGACGGCGATGAACTTGTCGGCGATATCGGCGATGATGTTGGTCACCAACGATGTCACGTTCCCCCCGGCGCCGGAGAGCGTCGCGATCCCGTTCGCCACGGCTCTGACGCAAGCCAGGATCAGCGAGAGCAGCGCGGCGTAGAACGAGTAGGCGGCCCGGGAGCCCTGCTGCAACGACTTGGACGTGTCGCCGGCGAGCCGTTCGAACTGGCTGGCCGCGTTCCGCTGCGGTGCGATCTGGCTGTTGTACCGGTTGGCCGCCTGGCCGGTCCATTGCGGGACGCCCTGCTGCCGCGCCGGATTCAGGTTCTCCGGCTGCAGCGCGCCCGCCACGCTCTGAAGCGCGTTGTCGATCTGCTGCCAGATCTCGGCGTCGTGGGTCATTCTGGCCGGCGCACGGAAGCCGAGGAGCAGGTCCTCGACGGTTGCGGTCCACTCCCGCACCTTGTCCCTGAACGCGGCGATGGCGGCCGAGACGTCCTCGCTGAACTTGCTCGCGACCCTGATGGCGAGGTCGGCGAACTCGTCGACGTTCCGCAGGAACTCCTGCCAGCCCGCCTTGATCCTCGCGGCGATCTGTTCCAGCGTCGGGTCTGCCATGGCGGTGTTCCTCCGGTCGGGCGGTGGCGGTCCGGGACGGTTGCCGGGTCAGGGCCGGGGTCGCGGCCTCGGGGTGGGTACCGGCGCCGTGGACCCGGCCTTGTGCAGGTTGGCCGAGAGCTGGGCGTCGGTCGCCTCGTAGACTCCAGCGATCTGTACCAGCGAGTTGCCGATCTTGAAGAAGACGTTGCCGGCCTGGTCGGCGAGCGCGCGCGCCTTCTGCGCGAGGATGCTGTGCACGTCCACCATGTCCTGGAAGAAGCCGACGTTGTCGTACCCGGGCTTGACCAGCTGCAACTGCTCGATCAGGCTCTCCACGGTGGTCATCGACGGCACCTGGGCGTCCCACTGCTGGGACTCGCCACGAATCTCCTGTGCCGGCGCGGTCCACTGGCTCATCGGGTCACCTCCTGGGAAAGGCCCAACTCGCGCAGCAGCGGATCCAGACAGTCGGTCGGGTGCGGCGCGGACAGCGCCTCGGCCAGGTCGCGCCGGGCCGCGGCGAGCGCCTGCCCGAACGCGGAGGCCAGCGTCCCGCCGCTCTGGTGGTATGTCCACTGTGGATCGGAGGTGCAGGACACCAGCCGGTACTGCCCGACCGTGACGGTCAGCCCGCCGTGGTGGCCGGTACCGGTCGGGGCCGGGCCCGGATCGCGGGCGTACGCCAGGATGACATCGGCCGCCCTGATCAGATCCTCGCCGATCTCATCCGGCGCGCGCCGCCCGGCCGGACTGGCCACCGGCGGTACCGGGATGCGCACCGGCGGTGGATCGTCCCACGGGTCGCGCGCGGCCAGCGCCGTCGACCAGGCCGCCGTCCGGCGCTGCGTGGCGTCCGCATCGGCAGCCAGCACCGCCGCCCCGAACTGCTCCGGCCGCAGCGTCTCGGCCCAGTCGGCGGCCACCTCGATCGCCTCGGCCGTGCCGTCCGGCCCGAGCCGCATCCGTACCGTGCCGGTCGGATCGGCGCCCGCGGCGCGCCGTGGTGCGCGGGACTCCGCGTCGGCGAGTACCCCGAGCGCCTGCTCTATCGGGCCGAGCAGCCGGTGCATCTCGCCGGCCGTCGTCTGCGTCATGCTGACGACGCTAGAAGCGGCGGGTACCACTCCGGAGCGCACAACTACCGTCAGCGCTGTCGGTACTTTTGCCCATGTGGAACGGTCGTAGGTCTGTTAGTCGCCCCTTCTTATCGTTTCGTTCATCCGGCGCTCGCCTGGCTGGCTCGTTCCTGGCCCGACACCGCCGCGGCCGTGGCCGCCGATTGCGGGTACGGTCTTGTCCACAATGGAGGGCGAGGTGACGGCGCAGGAGATCCGGGGGTAGCCGGACCGGGCCCGGCGACGGGTACGATCGGCTACGGTTTCTGGGAGGTGATCCGTGGTCACCGATGCCAGCACGCGGCCCGTCCGCGTCATCCGCCGGCGCGCCGTGCCGCTTGTGGTGCGGGGCACGCCTGCCCCGGCGGTATCGCACCGCGCGCTGCTGCAGCGCGCCGTCCGGCACGGCGTGCGCACCGGGGTCCGCTACGAGCGCGCCCGGATGCTCCGCTTCCTGCACGACACGGCGCTGCAGAGCCTGGAGGCGATGGCTCGCCAGTCCACATTGGATACCTACGATCCGGTGCTCGCGGTCACCCAGCTGCGGGCGGTGGCCCGGGCCGAGGCGTTGCGGCTGCGCAGCCAGTTGGGCGAGCCGACCGGGTACGGGCCGCCTGGTGCGGCGAGCCTGCGCACCGCACTCGCCGACGTGGTAGCCGGGGTGGTCGCCCGCGGGCTGCGGGTGGCACTGGTCGCGTCGGACCTGGCCGGTGTGGCGCCGACCCCGGATCGGTGTGCCGCGCTCTGCGGCGCGACCGGAGCGGCACTGAGCAACGTCTGGCGGCACGCGCAGGTGTCCCGGGCGACGGTACGGGTGGAGCCGGCCGCCGGGGGCGTTCGGGTTGTGGTGCGCGACCACGGGCGCGGGGTGCCGGCCGACCCGGCCCGCTTCGGCTTCGGCATCCGGGAGTCGATCCTGGCCCGCCTCGCCGAGGTGGGCGGGTCGGCGACGGTGGAGCCGGCGGCGGGTACCGGCACCCGGGTCACCTTGTGGGTCCCAGGGTGAGTCCGCGCCGGCCGGCCTCCGGGACGCCCGCGTCCGCACGGGCTGCCCGTACCGCCCGTGCCCACACCGCAGGTGCCCACACCGCCCGTGCCCACACCGCCGGTGCCCACACCGCAGGTGCCCGGACCGCCGGTGGCCGCACCGCGCCGGGTCCCCGCCGCACGGCCGGCCGGATGC
>JAFMQQ010000180.1 GCA_017354595.1 Micromonosporaceae bacterium | reverse complement strand
CGGCGAGTCGGGCGCGCCCGAGGCGGGTTGAGGCTAGCGGGCGGCCGGCCGCGGTGGCGCCTCGGCGGTCGCCGTGTTGGTCACCAGTACGACCTGGGGCAGCAGTCCCCGGTCCCGGTTGACCATCTCCGCCTCGCGCAAGGCCAGCGCGCGGGCGAGTTGGGTGAGCCGTTGGTTGAGTTCGCGCTGGCGCAGGTAGAAGTTGACCACGCTGAAGGTGAACGCCACCACGAGGGTGTACAGCAGCAGGTCCGCGCCGCGCCCGACGCCGACCAGGTGCGCCACCGCGGTCAGGTCATTCGGGCGCACCACCGCGTACGCGTTGGCGATGACGAACAGTACGAAGACCAGGCGCTTGCTCGCCTGCAGCCGTACCCCGTGACGGCTGCGGACGAAGAACGCCAGCAGGATCCCGACCGCCAGCAGCAGCAGAATCCTGATCACCCAGTTCGTCGTCGTCGTCGATCCAGCGGGCATGTCAGGTGCTCCGGTTCCGCAGCGAGAGGTCGAACAGGATGTTGACCCCGTTGATCAAAGACTGTCCCTTGGACCGCGAATAGTCGGTGTACAGGATGGTTACTGGTACCTCCACCACCCGCCAGGAGGAGCGGGCCAGCACCGCGATGATCTCCGAGGCGTGCGCCATGCCGTTCATCGTGATGTGCACGCGCTCGGCCACCTCCCGGGTCAGTACCCGCAGCCCGTTGTGCGCGTCGGTGAGCCGCAGCCGGCGCGTGGCCGGGCTGAACAGTACCGCGGTGCGCAGTACCAGCCGGCGCAACCACGGCACCGAACCGCTGGGGTCGAGGAAACGGGAGCCGAGCACCACGTCGGCCGCGCCCGACCGGGCCACCTCGAGCATGGCGAGCACGTCCTCCACCCGGTGCTGCCCGTCCGCGTCGAAGGTGACGAAGTAGCGGCCACCCTCGCGGGCCAACGCGTACCGCAGCCCGGTCTCCAGCGCCGCACCCTGTCCGAGGTTCACCGGGTGGCGGACCAGGTGGGCGCCGGTACCGAGGATCTGTGTCGCGGAGTCGTCAAGGCTGCCGTCGTCGACGCAGACGACGTTGGGAAACGTCTCCTGCACCTGCGTCACCACGTCCGCGACCACGGCGGCCTCGTGGTACACCGGCATGATGATCCACACATCGTCGTTGTCGCTCATCCGCTCCGCCGCCCCATCGTCGCCGCTCAGGCTGCCGCTATGCTAGTTGGCTGTGCCTGTGCCGGCTCCACCCACCCCGGCGGCAGGACCGAGGTCGACTGAAGCCGGGCGAGGGGAGTGCCAGTGCGCGCGGTGGTGACCGGCGGCGCCGGGTTCATCGGCTCTCACCTGACCGAGCGGCTGGTCCGCGATGGCCACCAGGTGACCGTGGTGGACAGCCTGGTGCACGGACGCGAGGCAAACCTGGCCGCGGCGATGGCCGGTGGTGCCCAGCTGGTGCGGCACCCGGTCACCGGCCCCGACCTGCCCGGCATCTTCGCCCAGGCCCGTCCCGAGGTGGTCTTCCACCTGGCGGCGCAGATCGATGTACGGGTCAGCGTCGCCGACCCGGTACTGGACGCCAGCAGCAACGTGGTGGGTACCGCCGCGGTGCTGGAGGCGGCCCGGCGCGCCGGTGCGCGGAAGGTCGTGCTCGCTTCCTCGGTGGCGATCTACGGGCCGCCGGACACGCTTCCGGTTACCGAGCGGACCCCGGAGCGGCCACTCTCGCCCTATGCGGTGAGCAAGCTGGCCGCGGAGATGTACCTGCGCCAGTACCAGCAGCTGCATGACCTGGCCGGCACCGCGTTGGTACTGACCAACACCTATGGCCCGCGGCAGGACCCGGGTGGTGAGGCGGGCGTGATCGCGATCTTCGCTGCGGGCATGCTGGCGGGCCGCCCCACCCGGGTCTTCGGCGACGGCGGCAACGTGCGGGACTACCTGTACGTCGACGATGCGGTGGAAGCCTTTGTCCGGGCGGCCGACCCGGCCGCCGACGGGCTGCGGATCAACGTCGGTACCGGTCGGGCGGTGACCGACCTGGAGCTGCACCGCGGCATGGCCCGGCTGGCCGGGCACCCGGGGCCGCCGGGCCCGGAGCCGGAGTTCGCCCCGGCCCGCCTGGGCGACCTGCCCGCGATGGTGGTTGACGCGACCCGGGCCGCCGAGGTGCTGGGCTGGAAGCCCGCGGTAGAGCTGGACGAGGGCCTGGCACGCACCCTCAACTCGCTGCGAGGCTGAGCTGCTTCGCGCGGGGTACCGCCCCGCTCACACCCAGCGGCGGACCAGTCGCCAGTAGCCGGCCAGCACGGCGTTGGCCAGCCCGAGCCCCGGTACCGGTGCGAAGGTCCGGTCCATCCGTGGGGTCAGTACGCGCATCCACTCCCGGTCGGGTACCGCCTGTTCGGCGCGCAGCGCCGCCCGGCGCGACCGGACATGCCGGCGGTGCGTCCACATCCAGTCCCAGCCGCGTACCTTGGCCGGCAGCCACCCCTCGACCAACGCGCGCACCAGCCAGGCCAGCTCCAGCGCGACGAACGCCGGAGCGAGCAGGACCCGGGCCCGCGGGCCCCACAGGGTGGCCACGAACAGCAGCCGGTTGCGTTCCGCCAGATAGAGCTTGAGCTGGTTGCGGGAGAACTCGTACCGGTGCACCGCGACCGCGTCCGGCACGTACATCACCCGCAGCCCCAGCCGCCAGGTGCGCACCGACAGCTCGGCGTCCTCGTGGTAGGCGAAGTACTCCTCGTCGAACCCGCCCAGCCGCCGCCAGTGCGCCGCGGTGGTGACCAGGCAGGCGCCGCTTGCGCCCGCGGTCTCCACCGGCGCGGTGCGCTCCTCCCGCCGGCCCATCCCGCCCGCCCAGGACAGGCCCAGGATGTGTACCGGGTTGGCGCCCGCGTTGATCAGGGCGGGATCGTCGGCCAGCCGTACGCTCGCCGCGACCACCCCGACCCCCGGGCGGCTGACCTCCTCCACCAGCCGGGCGAGCGTACCGGGCTCCACCACCGCGTCCGCGTTGACCAGCGCCAGGAACTCACCGCTGGCGACCGCGGCGCCGGCGTTGCAGCCACCGGCGAAGCCGAGGTTGCGCCCCGGCCGGACCACGGTGACGCCGGGCCGGGCGGCGAGTACCTCGACGTCGTCGGTGGTGCAGCCGTTGTCGACCAGCACGACTTCCACCCGTACCTTCGCCGAGGCGAGCAGCGCCTCCACCGACCGGGGCAGCCACGGCTCGGCCTGCCAGGCGAGCACCACGGCGCTGACCGTGGGGGGCTCAGGCCGGTCGTGCATGGTCGACCACCGTCTCGTCCGTCAGGGGTGTACCGGCGCCATCATGCCGTAGCCGGCGCAGCAGAATCGCACCGAGCACGCCGGTGACGCAGGCCCCGGCGGCGAACTGCGCGATCACCGCGGCGGTCACCGGGGCCACCGGGATCAGGAAGCAGAGCGCGAAGACGGCCAGGCTGCCGGTCCAGGCGAGGGTCACCCACCGGTGTGCGGCCAGCGCCAGCGACGCGGGCTGCAGCACCTGTACCACCATCAGCAGCACGGTGGCCAGGGTGAGCGCGGCGACCAGCCAGGACGAGACCCGGTACCCGAAGGCGAGGCGTACCACCGGCCCGCCCACCACTGCCGCGCCCACGACGCAGGCGCCGCCGAGCCCGGCGACCAGCGCCAGCGCCGACCGTACCGCCCGGCCCAGCCCCTGGTGGTCGGAGCGGGCGACCATGCGGGAGAAGGTCGGCAGCAGCACGGCCTGCAGGGTGGAGAACAGGAACAGCGGTACCCGCGCCAGCACGAAGGTCTGGCCGAAGGCGGCGGTGGTGGTCGGGTCGTCCGGCAGCAGGCCGGTGACGACCAGTGGCGCGGTATTGGCCAGCAGCTGGGAGAGCAGCCAGGCGGTAGCCAGCCAGCTCACCTTGCCCAGCACCGCCGGTACCGGTTCGACCGGCCCTGGCCCACCGGGGCGTACCCAGCCGGCGGTGGCCAGCAGCGCGCCGACCGGCGCGATGCACAGCACCAGGCCGTACCCGCCGGGCGCCGTACTACCGGCGGCGACCAGGGCCAGTACGCCGGCGAGCCGGACCAGTCCCTCGGTGCCGACATTGGCGCCGTAGAGCGCGAATCGCCGCCGCCCGGCGAACACGCCCCGGGACAGGTACACCCCGGTGTAGGCGGCCACCGAGAGCAGCAGCAGCAGGTACAGCTCCAGCCGGCCGCCGAGCACCCGGCCGACCAGTACCGGCGCCAGCCCGGCCAGCACCACCAGCACCGCACCGAGCGCGGCCAGGCCGATCCGGCCCATCCGGCGGATGGTGTCCCGGGTACCTTCGCCGCGGGCGAGCCGGGTGCTGACCAGCCGCCCGGTCTCCTGCTCCAGGGTGACGAACAGGCCGGGGCCGATGATGTTGACCAGCAGGTACAGGTTGGTCAGCGCGGCCACGTCGCGGGGCGGCAGCCGGTGGTGCAGCACGGCGAGGTACACGTAGCCGGCCAGCCCGAGCACCGCGACGCCCGCGGCCACCCAGGCGGTTCCGCCGAGCAGCCGGCGCAGGCGCTGCCACCTCACCGGGGGGTGGCCGCCGTGAGTACCGGCAGCGCGGCGGCCAGCTGCTCCTCCCAGGCCGGTTGCGGGGCCAGGCCGACCGCGGCCCACCGGCCGTGCCCGAGCACGCTGTAGGCCGGTCTGGGCGCCGGGCGCGGGTACCGGTCGCTGGTGGTCGGGCGTACCCGGTCGGGATCCAGCCCGGCGCCGGCGAAGACCGCGCGGGCCAGCCCGTACCACGTGGTCTGACCTGAGGCGGTGCCGTGGTACACGCCGGCCGGTGCCCGACCGGCGAGCGCGGCCCGGGCCAGCGCCACGAGCTGACCGGCGAGCGCCACCGACCAGGTCGGCTGCCCGCGCTGGTCGTCGACGACCTCGACCGTCTCCCGCTGCCCGGACAGGCGCAGCATGGTGGTGACGAAGTTGCGCCCGTGGGCGCCGTAGAGCCACGCGGTGCGTACCACGTACCCGGTCTCCGGCAGCGCCCGCAGCACCGCCAGCTCGCCGGCGAGCTTGCTCCGCCCGTATGCGTTGATCGGGTCGGTCGGCGCATCCTCGGGGTACGGTCGCGCCGAGTCCCCGCGGAAGACGTAGTCGGTGGAGAGCTGGATGAGGCGGGCTCCGCTGGCCGCGCAGGCGGTGGCGAGCCCGGCGACCGCGGTCCCGTTGAGCGCGGTGGCATCGGATTCCCGGCTCTCCGCACCGTCCACATCGGTCCATGCGGCGGCGTTGACGACAACATCGTGCCCGGGAACCGCGGCGCGCACCGCCGCCGGGTCGGTGATGTCCAGTGCCGCACGCTGCGCCTCGGTGACCGACGTGGCCGGGTCGGTGGCGAGCAGGGTGACCAGATCCCGGCCGAGCATCCCGCCCGCCCCGGTCACCAGCACCCGCATCACGAGGCCATCACGGATCCGCCCGGTCGCCCAGCGCCCGCCGGCCTCACGAGGCCAGCGCGGCGCGCGCCCGCAGCGGCTCCCACCAGTCGCGGTTGTCCCGGTACCAGCGCACCGTGGCGGCCAGACCGTCCTCGATGCTCACCTGCGGCGCGTAGCCCAACTCGTTGCTGATCTTCGCGATGGAGAGCGAGTACCGCCGGTCGTGGCCCTTGCGGTCGGGTACCTGCTCGACGCTGCTCCAGTCGCACCCGCAGGCATCCAGCAACCGCTGGGTCAGTTCCCGGTTGGTCAGTTCGGTACCGCCGCCGATGTGGTACACCTCGCCGGCCCGACCCTTCTCCAGCACGAGCTGGATGCCGAGGCAGTGGTCGTCGACGTGCAGCCAGTCGCGCACGTTGCGCCCGTCGCCGTAGAGCGGCACCTTCAGCCCGTCGAGCAGGTTGGTCACGAACAGCGGGATGACCTTCTCCGGGAACTGGTACGGCCCATAGTTGTTGGAGCACCGGGTCACCACGACCTCCATGCCGTGGGTCCGGTACGCCGCCAGGGCGAGCAGATCGGAGCCGGCCTTACTGGCCGAGTACGGCGAGTTGGGCGACAGCGGCCACTGTTCGGTCCACGAGCCCTCGGCGATCGACCCGTACACCTCGTCCGTGGACACGTGCACGAACCGGTCCACGCCGGCGCGGCGCGCCGCGTCCAGCAGCTGTTGGGTGCCGAGCACGTTGGTGGTGACGAATGGCGCGGCCCCCAGGATGGAACGGTCCACATGCGACTCGGCCGCGAAGTGCACGACCGCCTGGTGGCCGGCGATCAGCTGGTCGACCAGCTCGGCGTCGCAGACGTCGCCGTGCACAAAGGTCAGCCGGGGGTCGTCCCGGTGCTCCCGGAGGTTCTCCAGGTTGCCGGAGTAGGTCAGCTTGTCCAGTACGGTGACCGAGGCGTCCGCCACGCTGGCGTACCTGCCGGTGAGCACCGCACGGACGTAGTTGGAGCCGATGAACCCGGCACCGCCGGTGACGAGGATCCTCACGACCGGCGAGTCTAGTCACCGGCACTGGAGGCAGACTCGGGTGGAGGGGCGGATAGGCTCGCCGGATGCGTGGAATCGTCCTGGCCGGGGGTACCGGCTCGCGGCTGTGGCCGTTGACCCGGGCCGTCTCCAAGCAGCTGATGCCGGTCTTCGACAAGCCGATGAT
>JAFMQQ010000179.1 GCA_017354595.1 Micromonosporaceae bacterium | reverse complement strand
CCCATACGGCGAGGGCGGCCTGGGCCGGCACACCCAGCCAGCTCGCCACCGGCGCGGCGGCGGCCGAACCGAGCAGCGCACCGCCGATCAGGGCGAAGGTATAGAGACCGGTGACGGCGCCCACCCGGCCGGGGGCGCGCATGCGCACCTGGCCGGGCAGCAGCGTACCGGTCACCGCGATGCCGATCCCGGCGAGCGCGGTCGCCCCGAACAGACCGGTGGCACCACCGAACCCGCGCAGCGCCGCACCGGCGGCGATGAAGACCAGGCCGGCACCGAGCACAGTGGACTCACCACGCACCCGGCTGGCCCACGCCGCCACCGGTGCGAACAGGCCCATGCAGGCGACCGGTACGGTGGTCAGCGCGCCGGTCGCCACCGCGCTGAGCCTCAACTGGTGCGCCAGCTCGAGCGCGAGCGGCGGTACCGAGGTGACCACCGGACGCAGGTTCAGCGCCACCAGGACCAGCGCCGCCAGCCAGGCGCCGTACCGCCCAGGCCGCCCCTGAGGACCGTGGCGTGGCTCAGGCAACGGTATCGGCCGCGCCAGTCACGAGCGACGCCAGCCTCTTGATCATTCGTACTCCACCTGCTGAACGGTCGGGACGGTGCGGCGCCCGGTTCGGATACCGCACGCATGTTCTGGTAGAGAACGTAGGACCGCTCGGCGACCGCGTCAACGACGTGCTGGTTGTGCGGTGCACAGCCATCCACTGTGGACGGTGAGGATGACCGCGGAGGCACGGCCGCCCGGCACCGATGCGGGCGCGCCGGGCGGCCGCCCGGTCAGCTCGACGGCTCGACGACGGTGAACATGACCCGACCGTCGGGATCGGTGCCCGCGTCCAGCGCCTTGGTGTCCAGCGCTACGGCGGCGTCGCGGTCCAGGAACAGTCGGGCGCCGCCGCTCTCCACCACCTCATCGCCCTGTACCGGTTGCGGCGCGAGGCTCAGCTGCAGGGAACCCCGGTTGCCATCCATGGCGATGCGCAGCCCGCTGCGCGGCGGGGCCTCCGACTGGGTGGTCAGGTTCTCGATGGCGGCGACGGCGTGGTCGGTCAGCGTGACCATGTCGAAACTCCTTACCATTGCTCGTACAGTCACTCCAGTGGCGCGCCAAACCCCTACGGTTGCCCGGTTGGTCACCGGCGTCAAACGCAGGCCGTGCCACAATCCGCTCGGCCCGTGGCCGGTGTCACAGGCACTGCGAAGGCACCTTGACGGCGCAGCGCCCGGGCTAGAAGGTGATCTCGATGGAGATCGCATCGCGTACCCGGCAACTGATCGCCGACCTGTCCGGGCGGCTGATCTCCGCCCCTTTCACGCCGCTGACCGGATCAGGCGAACTCTCGCCGGATGACCTCGAGCGGTACGTGGCCGCCCTGGTACCCGCCGTCGACGGTGTATGCGTCTGGGCGCACACCGGTCGCGGCCTGCACCTGCCGGCGGCGGTACGGTCGCGGGTGTTGTCCGCATTCCGTGCCGCGACAACCGGCCCGGTGCTGGCCGCGGTCGGTCCGCCGGTCGCGACGGTGCGGCACGGCGCGACGGATCGGCACGCTGCGACCGGCCGGCCGGGTGCGCCGGGCCAGCAACGCGCGGCCGGGGACTTCGACGAGCAGCTGAGCGCAAGCCTGCGCCTGGCCGAACAGGCCGCCGCCGGCGGCGCCGATGGGCTGATGGCATACCCGGTTCCCGCACTGTCGGACCCGCAGACCCGGGTCCGGCGCACACTCGCGCTGCATGACAGCCTGGCCGGGGCGACCGGCCTTCCGGTGATCGGATTCCTGCTCTACCCGGGTGCCGGCGGTGTCGCCTACGACCCGGCGCTGCTGACCGAGCTGGCCGCCCGCCCGCATATCGCCGGAGTCAAGCTGGCGACGCTGGATGACGCGGCGGCCTGCCGGACGGCGATCGACGCCGTGCACGCCGGCGGGGCGCTCGCGATCACCGGCGAGGACATCATGTACGGCGCCTCGCTGAGCTGGGGGGCGGATGCCGCGCTGGTCGGTATCGCCGCGGCCGCCGCCCGGCTGTCCGCGATACCGCTACGCGCCTGGTTCGCCGGCGACACCGCGGCGTTCGGTGCCGCATCCGCAGTCCTGGACCGGTTCGCCGCGACCGTCTTCCGGCCCCCGGTCGACGGATACGTGCAGCGGATGCTGTGGGTCGCCGAGCGGGAAGGCCTGATTCCGGGTCGCGCCGCACACGACCCGTACGGTGTGCCACTGCACCCGGACGAGCGAGCCGAAGTGTTCGCGGCGTACGACGCCGCACGCGCCCGGGTGCAGGTAGGCCACCCGAACGCACCGCTGCTCAGCTGAGCCGGATCCGGTAGATGGTCGGTGGGCGGCCGGTGGTGCCGGCCTGCAGCCGGCCGATCGGCCGGGCGATGCCGGCCCGCTCCAGTCGCTTGAGGGTGTGCCGGGCGGTGCGGGGCTCGATGGCCAGAGCTTCGGCGATGTCGCCGGAGGTGATGCCGTCCTCGCCCCACCCGTCCAGTACCGCCTTCAACCGGTCCAGGGTTGCCTGGGACAGCCCGGAACGGCGTACCGCCACCGCCACCGGTACCGGTGCGTCGGCGGTACCGGCATCGCCATCGGCCGAATCGGCGTGGGCCAGAACGATGTCGCCACCATTGCCGAGCGCTACCACCGCCGTGAACGGCCCGACCGCCCGGCAGCGGGCCAGCGCCCGGCGGGCCAACGCGTCGGCTTCGGCGGCCGACCGGCCCACGCCGAGCCCGATGTGCGCCCACGACTGGCGGCCGCGCAGCCGATCCAGCAGCGGCAGCCGCTGGAATCCCGCGGTGGCGTCCTCGACCGCCCCACGGGTGGTCACCAGCAGGTAGCGCCCTTCGTGCAGCGCGAACAGGCTGCCCGCCAACGCGGTCACGTCATCGGCGAGATCCGGGTCCGGGTCGCAGACCTCGATGAAGCCGAGCACCACCTGGGCGTCCGCGCCGGCCCGGCCCAGGCTGGCCAGGGTGATGGTCTGCAGGGCCGACCGTACCGAGGCGACGGCGGGCGCGAGCCGGATCGTCTCGATCTGGCCGGCGATCTCGGTGTAGACCGAGCGGACGCAGGTGATCGCCAGGCTGCGCCCGGTCTCCCGCGCCACCGCCCGGTGGAACTCGGCGAACCGGCTCGCGTCGCGACCCGGCTGGTAGTCCATCACCCGCACCCCGGCGACCGGAAGCGCGGCGTCCCGGAAAGCCTCGACGACCTGCTCCCGATCCAGCGTGTCGATGCTGATGGCGTCGGCCATCCGGCCGCCGGAGAGCAACTCGACCAGCAGCCGGTAGAGGGTTGCGCCGGTGTAGCTGATGTGGGTGGCCGGCCGGTCCAGCGCCCCGGCCTGCTGGGCCAGGGTGTACGGGATGACTCCGGTGAACAGCCAGGCGTCGATGTCGGCCGGTGCCGCCCGGACCAGCTCGACCGTCAGCGCCTCATTCGGGTACGCGATCCCGCGCAGCCGCAGCCCGGGGAACTCCCGCGCCGCCACCCGTTCGACGAGTGCCACCAGGTCGGCCGGGCCGACCACCCCGACGGTGACCCGGGGGTCGCTCGCCCTGGCGCTGGCCGTCATCCCAGCATGGTCGCACGCCATCCGGCCCGACCGGGCGGACGGCGACCAACGACATCGTCGGCCAGACCGCGGTATCCGAGTCGCTGGAGGGCCGGCACTTCGTCCTCGGCTGAGTGCCGGTACCAGGCTCGGTGGCCACGTGCGCCGGTCGGCCGGTGATCGGTACGCTGACCGCTCGGCAGCGCGAAAGGAAGCACCATGACCAACGATGCCCCGTCGTCCCGACTCTCCCTGACCGAACAGGCGGCGCTGACCAGTGGCGCCAGCCTGTGGTACACCAAGGCGGTCGGGGACCTTCCGGCGCTCATGCTCACCGATGGCCCGCACGGCGTACGCAAGCAGGTCGCCGGGCCGGATCAGCTGGCGATACTCGTCAGCGAGCCGGCGACCTGCTTCCCACCGGCGGTCGCCATGGGCTGCACCTGGGATCCCGAACTGGTGCACCGGGTCGGGGTCGCGCTCGGCCGCGAAGCGCGGGCGATGGGTGTGGCGGTACTGCTCGGCCCGGGCATCAATCTCAAGCGCACTCCGCTGGGCGGGCGGAACTTCGAGTACTACGCCGAGGATCCGCTGCTGACCGGCGTGCTGGCGGTCGAGTGGGTACGCGGCCTGCAGAGCCAGGGCGTGGGCGCGTCGCTGAAGCATTTCGCGGTCAACAGCCAGGAGACCGACCGGATGCGGATCAGCGCCGACCTGGACCAGCGCAGCCTGCGCGAGATGTACCTGCGTGCCTTCCAGCGGGTGGTGCAGCAGGCGCAGCCGTGGACGGTGATGTGCGCGTACAACCGGATCAACGGCGTCTACGCGTCGCAGAATCACTGGTTGCTGACCGAGGTGCTGCGCGACGAATGGGGCTTCGGCGGAGTGGTGGTCTCGGACTGGGGCGCGGTGGTCGACCGGGTCGCGGCGGTACGCGCCGGGCTCGACCTGGCCATGCCCGGGCCCGACGAGGCCGGCGACCGGGCGCTGGTACAGGCGGTCACGGCTGGGCTGCTCGACCCGGCCGCCCTGGCCACCGCGGCGGACCGGGTGCTCGCGCTGATCGACCGTACCGGCGCCACGGCGCAAGCCGCCGCGACGCAGGCAACGGCGACGCAGGCCGGCGCGACCTATGACGCCGAGGCGCACCACGCGCTGGCGCGCGAGGTCGCCAGCGCGGCGATCGTGTTGCTGAAGAACGAAGGCGACCTGCTGCCGCTCCCCCAGTCCGGTGCCTCGATCGCGGTCATCGGCGAGTACGCCCGCACACCGCGCTACCAGGGCGGCGGAAGCTCCCAGATCAACCCGACCCGGCTGGACAACGCCCTGGCCGAGATCACCGCACTGACCAGTGCGCCGGTGCGGTTCGCCGCCGGGTACCGGATCGGTGGCACCGTGGACGAGACACTCGCCGCGCAGGCCGTCGCGGCCGCCCGGGAAAGCGATGTCGCCGTCGTGTTCGCCGGCACCGCTGCCGACACCGAGGGCCTCGACCTGCAGACCCTGGACCTGCCGGCCGACCAGATCGCACTGATCGAGCGGGTGGCGGCGGCCAACCCGAAGACCGTGGTCGTGCTCTGCAACGGCGCGGTCGTGCTCACCCGGGCGTGGGACCGCGCGGTACCCGCCCTGGTCGAGGGTTGGCTGCTCGGGCAGGCCGGCGGCGGGGCACTGGCCGACGTGCTCTTCGGTCGGATCAACCCCTCCGGCCGGCTGGCCGAGACGATCCCGGTCAGGCTCGCCGACCATCCTTCGTACCTCGACTTCCCCGGCGAGGCGGGGCATGTCCGGTACGGCGAAGGCATCCACGTCGGCTACCGCGGGTTCGACGCGCGCGAGCAGGAGGTGGCCTACCCGTTCGGCTTCGGCCTGTCGTACACCACCTTCGGGTACGGCCAGGCGACCGCATCCATTGTGGACGGTGGGATCGAGGTGCGGGTACCGGTCAGCAACACCGGCGCTCGCGACGGCCGCGAAGTCGTCCAGGTGTACGCGAGCCTGCCCGGCTCCCGGGTCCGGCGCGCCGTTCGCGAGCTGAAGGGCTTCGCCAGCGTCACGATCCCGGCCGGCCAGACGGTCGAGGTCGGCATCCACATCCCCCGGTCGGACCTCGCGTACTGGGATCCGCGGCTGTGCCGCTGGCTGGTCGAGGGCGGCGCATACCGGCTAGCGGTCGGCGCCTCGTCCCGCGATCCGCGTACCAGTGTCACGGTCGAGGTCGACGGCGACGCCACCCGCGTGCCACTGACCGCCGACTCCACCCTCGCCGAATGGATGAGCGACCCGAAGGGCGCCGAACTCCTCGGGCAGGTCTTCGCCGCCGCTGACCATGGCCAGATCCCCAGCCCCGCCGCCGATCCGCAGATCCTCGCCCTGCTCGGCAGCGTCCCGCTGGGTCGGCTGGGTGCCCTTCCAGGTAGCCCGCTGGACACCGCCGCGATCGAGGAGTTGACCGCGGCGGCCAACTCCTGACCGGATCCCGGGCCAGTCGGCGACACTCCTCTGTAGACCGTCCACAAGGGACTCGTGGATCCCGCAGACCCCACGCCTGCCAGCGGTTCTTCCGCAGGACCTTGCCATCGTGCGATGCATTCGAATCGACCGGAGGCCCACGTCGATCCGAGGGGTTCTCCATGCGTGGACGCGACGTCCCGGTCCCCGTGCCTTCGGCGGCACCGGAGCGATGCGCGACCGCGGTTCACGCGACGACGCGGACCGCGGTGATGGGTCGCTGGGCGGTGGTGTAGGTGCCGGATCGGCCGGTGTTGACGCTCCACCGGTACCGGCTGAACGCACCGGTTGCCTGGCTGCTGTAGAACATCATGTGCCCGTACCCGCCGCCGTGGTTCGCCACGTTCGCGGCCGGCATCCGGCTGTCCGGGTACGCGGCGTAGTCGTTGAGACCGTACACACCGTGCGGGTCGCAGGTGCAGTCGATGACCTCGACCGCGTGCTGCGTCTCGCCGGCGAAGGTCATGTTTCCGGTATAGACGCCCTTGCCGGACCGGACGATGACGACGTGTCCGGTGCCGGTGCCGGTACCGGTGCCGGCGCCGTAGTCGATGCCGATCAGGTCGCCCGG
>JAFMQQ010000178.1 GCA_017354595.1 Micromonosporaceae bacterium | reverse complement strand
CTGCGTGCCCCGGGAGGGCACGCCCAGACCAGCCCACTGCGTGCCCCGGGAGGGCACGCCCAGACCAGCCCACTGCGTGCCCCGGGAGGGCACGCCCAGACCGGCCCTGAGGCGACCGGTTTCCGGGTACAGGCAGTGATTCCAGTGGCGGCGGTCAGGGAGACGGCATGATCGGCCGGATCCGGGTGGCGCTCGTCGACGACCAGCCACTGGTACGGATGGGCCTGGCGACCATCATCCGGGCCGAGTCCGACCTGGAACTGGTCGGTGAGGCGGGCGATGGTCGCGACGGGCTCGCCATGCTCCGCCGTACCCGCCCGGACGTGGTGCTCTGCGACATCCGGATGCCGGTACTGGACGGGTTGGGTCTGCTGGAGCAGGTGGTCGCGGACGGGAGCCTGGCCGGGGTACGGATGGTCATGCTGACCACCTTCGAGCTGGACGAGTACGTCTTCGAGTCGCTTCGCCTGGGGGCGAGCGGGTTCCTGCTCAAGGACGCGGAGCCGGCCCGGCTGCTGGAGGCGGTACGGGTGGTCGCCGACGGTGGCTCGCTGCTCGCCCCGTCGGTGACCCGGCGCGTGATCGAGGAGTTCGGTACCCGTCCGCGCGCGGCCAAGCCGCATCCGCGCCTGGGTGAGCTCACCGACCGGGAGCGGGAGATCGCGGCCTGGGTCGCCACCGGCCGCTCCAATGCCGAGATCGCGGCCGAGCTGGTGGTCAGCCCGGACACCGTACGCACGCACGTCAGCCGCGCGATGGTCAAGCTGCACGCCCGCGACCGGGCGCAGCTGGTGGTCTTCGCGATCGAGTCCGGGCTGCGGGTCGACTGACCGGCCGTCTGCCGGCTATGGATGGGCCTGCGCATCGATGGCGATGCCGTTGTATGCCTGGGCGAGGTCGAGGAACGCCTTCCAGATGATGTCCGCGCTGATCGGTGGCGCCCCGCCGGGAACGTTGGCGACCGCGTACCAGAGGCAGCCTTCCCCGTCCGGCTGCGGCAAGGTGGCGTCCTCATCGAGGTCGGTGAGATCGATCGCCTCGACGTGACCGGGTGGCTCGACCTCGATCCACAGGTCGTCGGAGCTGATGTTCAGGTAGTCGTCCGGGTCTTCGAAGTCGCCGTCGATGTCGAGGTTGTGCCCGGCGGCCTCGGTCAGCATGCGGACGAACGCCCGGGCGCTGGGCCGGTCGCGGGTGACCAGATAGTATTCACGACTCATGGTTTCGGCGCCTTCGCGTACAGAGCCCGCAGCTCGTCGGTCCAGTTGGTTCCCTCGGGCGGTGTCCACAGCCCCGCCTCGGCCGACGTGATGAATCTGGGCGCGCGGCGCGGCGTGGTGGCCTTCGGGTCGTAGAAGCAGTCCGGGCCGATGTGGGCCTTGACCCGTTCCCGGATCGCGGCGATGCCGGCGCGGTCGGCGATGTCGTCGGTGAGTTGCAGGTAGAAGTAGCCGGGCTGCAGCTGCCGGGCGACGGCGGCCGGCGCGCTGCTCAGCCGTTCGATCCCGAACAGTTCGGTGTACGGGGGGCCGAAGAGGTTCGCCCAGTACAGGTCGCGCAGGAAGTACGGCATCGTGCCCTGGGCCGCGCTCTTGGTGTTCGCCTCGTTCTTCGCCGGCGACAGCTCGAACCAGTCGCGGTAGTAGGCCGCGTTCTCCTCATCGGTGAACAGGTGCGCCATCCCGTAGCTGATCTCGGCCGCCGGGGCGGCGCCGCATGCGGCCAGGAAGGCGCCCAGCCCGTCGCCGCTCAACTCCTGGGTGAACCGCCCGGACATTTTGATCTTCGACAGGATGGCCCACGGTCCGGTACGGACGTCGACGGAGCCGTTGAGGGTACGGGCGGCGTTGCGGAAGTAGGGCTCCTGGCTCCAGAAGTGCTCGACCCGGTCGAGGCTGAACTTGTGCCGGGGCGGCTCGGCGAAGCCGTACCGGTGCGGCGTCCAGTACGGCACGTGCGTGATGAGCGCCTCGATCAGCTGCCGGCCCTGGTCCGGATCGGTCAGCAGGGTCGGTGTGAAGAGTTCGGCGTAGGCGACGGTCACGGCAATCCTTGGTCAGGGGATGATCGGCTCGATCGGGTCGACGGGTTCCACCGGCTCCACCGGTTCGACGGGTTCCACCGGCTCGACCGGCGCACCGGGGGCCGCGCCCGTACCACCCTCGGCGATGTCGGGATCCACCGGCGCGGACGGCGCGTCCGGGTCGGGCGGCGGGACGGTGGTCGGGCCGGTTCCGCCCCCGGTCGACGTGCTGGGAGTGTATCCCTTGACCTCCAGCGTGTCGGTGCCCTTGTCGTAATTGACCTCCACCGGGTTGCCCTGACCGTCCACATAGGAGTTCGGCCCGGTACGGTACAGCACCCCGCCCTTGGTCTGTTCGGCGAGTCTGGTGAGGTTGTCGGTGGCGGGCTTGCCACCCCGCTTGATGATCCACAGCGGCCGGCCGGAGTCTCGCGCGTACTTGGCCTGCAGGCGGAGCTGGAACCGGCTGGTCTGCGACTCCGTGCCCTTGACCTCCAGGATGAAGTTCCGGCCCGCTGCTTCCGGGATGGTGCCCTTCGCCAGCCCACCCCCGGTCAGCCTGCCCTCGAACGCCGGGTTCGGTCGCCACAGGTTGGTGTTCTTGAGGATGCCCAGCTCCTTCAGGACGGTGTCCTCGAACTCCCGGCCGGAGAGCTGGTTGTCCCGGACCGATCCGAACAGGGTCGCCAGCAGCTGCAGCGAGGCCTGGTTCCGGTCGGTCCCGTCGGCGACGCCCGGGGTCCGGTTGGCAGCCGGTTGGGCGCGGATGTCACCGGCCAGTATCGCCATCGCGAGCAGATCCATCGCCGCCTGATCGAGCAGGCTCTCGGCGCGCGCCACCGAACTGCGCAGCGCCGCGACCCCGGTGGGATCGACCAGTTCGGGTGGCAGGTCTCCGCCGTGCTGGTACACCAGTGCCTGCTCGCCGAGGATCTCCTGGAGCAGGCGGTCGTACGTGCTGCGCTCACTGTCCAGATCGCTGGCGAGCGCAGCGAGCTTGGTCGCAGCGGTACCCATCACGTCGTTGCTGACGCCGGCGTCTCCGACCCGCTCGGTGATCACGTCGTGCCACTGCAGCGCGGCGCTGCCCTGCCACTGCTGGTTTCCGATGACGGCGTCGCGAAGGTTCTGCGACTCGATTCCCACGTCGGCCGCGCCGTTGGCGATAAGTTGGAGAATGTCGGCCAGGTCGCTGATCGCGCCGGTATTGACGGCGGGGAAATCGGGCAGCGCCATTATGCCATCGGAGGGTTCGGGTTGGGGAAGAAGATGCCGAAGGGGTTGTCCGGCTTCTTGCTCGGCGGCGACGGTGGAGGTTGCGTCGGCATCGCCGCGATGTAACCCGCGATGTGCCGATCGACGTGGTCATAGATGACGGCGCACTGCTGGGTGGCGTCGGCGACCGACCCCATGGTCTCGGCCTGTGCGTCGAATGCCGAAAACCAGGCCTCGAAGAAGTCGTTGAACGCGGCTGAGGCGGAGCCCGTCCCGAATGCATTCCGGGCGGCGTGGCAACTCGAATTGAGCGCGTCCCGCAAGCTGGCCAATGCTTGTGCCTCGCCGTTCAGGAACGACGCGGCGGTGTTCAACATGTGGGGTGAGGCCTTGAAACCGGGTCCTGGTTCCGGAGCTACTGGCATCGTGCCCCCCTTGACGCACCCGTAGGCCAGTCGGGCGGACTTTACCATCGCCCAACAGGCATGCACAGCCCTCAGCCTCGACGACGACCGCCGCCGGTACCGCACAACCGTCCGTGTGCCGGCCTGTGCGGCCTGTCACCAGGTAACCACCTGCGCGAGGGGAGGACGAGGTCGACCCGGCGCAGCGGCCGCTCGGTGCAGGTGCCGGGCCGGCTCTACAGTGGACAGAGGGCGGCGACAGCGTCCAGTATGGACGGGCAGCGGCGGTGCCGATCGTGCTGAGCCGACCCGGCGCCCACCGGGCTAGCCGGTGCGCAGCGGCGCCAACGCCTGCGCGAGTGGCGCCAGTACCGCCGGTGTATGCGGCGGCGCCAGGGTCACGATCGCCAGGTCGAGTCCCACCTCGCCCAGCGCGGCGGCCCGCTCGGCGACCTCCCCCGGGTCGCCACCGGCCACTGGCCCGGGTACGTGGGCGGAGAGCGTGATCTCCCTGGGGTCGCGGCCGACCGCGGCACAGTGTTCGTGCAGGATCTCCCGCTTGCGGGCGAACTCGTCCGGCGTGCCACCGACGAAGTTCCAGTGCTGGGCGTACTTCGCCGTCGTGCGCAGGGTGCGCTTCTCGCCGCTGCCGCCGATGCAGATCGGTGGATGCGGCCGCTGGACCGGCTTCGGGTTGTTGCGCGCCTCGGTGAGCTGGTAGTACCGGCCGGCGAAGGTCGTCGTCTCCTGGGTGAGCAGGCCCACCAGCACCTGGCACGCCTCCTCGAACCGGTCGCTGCGCTCGCGCGGGGTACCGAGCGGGATGCCGGCCGCGCCGGACTCCTCCTCGTTCCACCCGGCGCCGATACCCAGTTCGAGCCGACCGCACGAGACGATGTCCAGGGTGGCCGCCATGTTGGCCAGTACCGCTGGATGCCGGTAGTGGATCCCGGTCACCAGGGCGCCGATGCGCACCCGGTTGGTGGCCTGGGCCAGGGCTGCCAGCACGGTCCACCCCTCGAGGCAGTCGCCGTGGCTGTCGCTGAAGATCGGGTAGAAGTGGTCGAAGACCCAGCCCGACTCGTAGAGGTCGATCTGGTCGCCCTCGCGGAAGACGGCGAGCATGTCCGCCCAGGTCGTGTGCTGGGGTGCGGTCTTGAACGCGAATCGCATGTCCGAGACGTTAGCCAACCGCGACCGCCGCGCAGGTTGACACCTCAGGCACTGGTCCGTAAGCATTCATCGACGCCCACCCGACCGGCGTCGACAGAACCGGGGGAGACGGTGTGACCGAGCCCAGCGACCAGTGGACCGCAGTGGATGAGTACATCGTCGAGCAACTGCTACCCGCCGACCCGGCATTGACGGCTGCGGTCCAGGCCAGCGCCCAGGCGGGCCTGCCGCCCTTCAGCGTCACCCCCAACCAGGGCAAGCTGCTGCACCTGTTGGCCCGGGTACAGGGCGCGCGAAGCATCCTTGAGGTCGGCACCCTCGGCGGGTACAGCACCATCTGGCTCGCCCGGGCACTGCCGCCCGACGGCCGGCTGGTGACGCTGGAGGCCGATCCGCGACACGCCGAGGTGGCCCGGGCCAATATCGCCCGAGCCGGTCTGGCCGACCTGGTTGACCTGCGGCTGGGTGACGCGCTGGACACGCTCGCGAAGCTGGAGGCGGATCGCGACGGTCCATTCGACCTGGTCTTCATCGACGCCGATAACAGAAACAACCCTCACTACGTCCGCAGCGCACTCCGCCTGGCCGGACCCGGCACCCTGATCGTCGTCGACAACATCGCCCGGATCCGCGGAGTGGGTGTGACCGCCGAGGGCGACTCGCGGGTCCCCGGCACCCGGGAGGTCTTCGAGATACTCGCGGCGCAGCCGCGGGTGTGCGCCACCGCGATACAGACGGTCGGCGCCAAGGGGTACGACGGCTTCGCCATCGCCCTGGTCACCGACGGACCCGCGGTCTGATCCACCGCCGCGGTCGACCCGGCCGGTCTGGTCCGGGATGCGGCGCCGCAGATGCAGCCGCGACCGGGCACCTTCCGGGGCTGAGCCAGACGGATGGGCCCGGCCGTTCGGCCGGGCCCATCCACTGTGGAACGTTACGCAGCCTGCTCCGGGCTTGCGGTCACCTCGATCCGCCGGGGCTGGCTGTCCTGGTAGGCACCGGTGACCCGGACGCTCAGCACGCCCGCGTCGTAGGAGGCGCTGACCGACTCGGCGGTCACGTGGGTCGGCAGCCGGAAGGAGCGGCGGAAGGAGCCGTACCGCACCTCGCGGAGGCTGCGCCCGTTCTGCTCCTCGGTCCGCTCGTCGCGGCGCTCGCCGCGCACCACGAGCTGGCCGGCATCCACCTCGACGGTCACATCCTTGGCCGGGTCCAGGCCGGGCAGCTCCACCCGGACCAGGGCATCCTGCCCGTCGCGGGTGATCTCGGCGGCCGGGGTGAAGCCGGTCGTCGGGCGGGAGGTCGGGCCGAAGGTACGCCGGACCAGGGCGTCGAACTCGGCAAAGGGGTCATTGCGCGTCCACAGGGTCAAAGCACTCATGTTCGCTCCTGCTTGTCTTGTTGATGTGCCGGCCGGAGGTCCAGCCGACACCGGTACAAACTTGAGTCGGGTCGACTCAATTCCCGCTCCGGAGAAATCGGTTGCCGGCGGTCCCGAGGACCCGGCCGGCGTCGGCCGCCACCCGGCTACCGAGCCGGAAACTTTCCGGATCTTGAGTAGTCGATCGAGGGTCGGAACCCGACCAAACCGGATCTAATCCCGCCTGCTACAAACTGTCAGTCATCGGTACCAGGATGTTGTGTTTGCATATCTAAATGAATGCATCATTCATGGCGGGCGATGATTCTGCCCTGCCCCCGTGTGTGCGGGCTGCCGGCCCCGACCCCGCCGGCGAACCTGACGGCGGTGGACTGTCCCGCCGTCGCTTCCTGACCACCGGCGCCGCCGCCTCCGCCGGTATCGCCGTCGGCGCGCCCGCTCTGGCCGCGCCCGCC
>JAFMQQ010000762.1 GCA_017354595.1 Micromonosporaceae bacterium | reverse complement strand
CCAAGCGGGGAGACGCCCTGCACTCGGCCAACCTCGCGGTGGGCAGCGCGGTCGCCAGCGGCGCATGGAGCGTCGCGTCTGTCCTCACCCACCTGCCCGGGTACGCGACGATCGCCGGCGTAGGCCTCACCAGCGGCCTGGTGCTCTGGCAGGCAATCAAGGCCAAGGTCGAGCACGCGCGTCAGGCTCGCCAGCGGGAGAGGAATCCTGGAGGATGATCCGGTGAAGATAGACGAGCGGGTGGAGCCGCTGGTGCGGGAGGCGTTCGCGGCGGCGATCGCCCGCGACGCCGACCGGCTCACCGAGGCGGTGACGGCGATCGCCGCCGCGGGCGACCAGACGGCCACCGACGCGATCAACCTGGCTCTGAAGATCACCGCCTATGCGCTGCTGGACATCCACGAGGGCTTCACCCCAGACCAGGAGCAGATCCACGACCTGGCCAAGGACTTCTGCGAGATGGAGGAGTGGGCGGTCCCGGATGAGGCCGCGGCGGTGAAGTTGCTCACCGCCCTGGGCAACGTCTCCTCGGTGGAGGCGGTGCTGCGGCCGGAGGAGATAGCGGTGCTTCTCTTCGTCCTCGGCGCCTGGCTGCTGACCGCCTTCCTGCCCGATGATAAGCACTGGCCCCAGTACCTCGACGAGATCCTCGACGACCTGGAACGCAACGGTTAGTGGGGCCGGGGTGAACTGGGCGGAGTACACCGACGCGGCACGGCGGCTGGCCGAGGTACGACGCCGCGAGGCTGACCGGGTCGCCGCGCTCCGCCAGCGCGGTGAGCATGCCCGCGAGGAGGCCGGCAAGCTCAACGAAGCGCTGGAGAAGCAACGCGAGGAGTTGACCAGGCTCGCCACCCAGCTGCGGCTGCCACCGCCGACCAGCGCTGGCCTGCTGCCGGCCGAAGCGTCCGATGTGGACGAAGCCATCAATGCGGGCAAGGCGGCCCTTGCGCACGCCAGGACGTACGCGCAGCAGGCGGAGCGGCGCTCGTACCAACCGGGTCTGCTACCCGGCCTACCGGTGGGCGCGCGCAACCTGGTGGTCTACTCCGCCTGTACCGTCGTGGCGGCGGTGATAACGTTCCTCGCCTTCGGTTCCTACGACAGCGCCAGAGGCTCCATGTCGTTCTCGTTCATCGCCTGGTCGGTGTGCGGGCTGCCGGCGCTGGCCTTCTTCGCGGCGTACGCGATCATCACCTTCTTCGGCCGGCCGCGGGTCGAGGCGGGGCGGCAGCCGGCGACCCGCTCGGTACGGCTGGGTGGGCTGATCTGCTTCGTCGGCATGTGGGCGGTCTTCTTCTGTATCGCCGCCCTGCTGTGACGCGGGCCGTTCAGAGGATGTCAAGTATTGCCCGGAGAGGACGGTCCACCGCCCTTGTCAGCGGCCCGGTTCGTGCCGGCGCAGTGCGTACCGGGCGGCGATCCCGAACGCCACCGCCTGCACCAGCATGACCACCGCGGCCCGCAACCACGAGCCGGCGCTGTGTGTCCACAGTGGATCCTGCTGGCGTACCAGGGCCTGCAGGTCGACGGTACTGGCGCCGGCGGCGAAGCCCCAGCGGGTCTGCGACAGCCAGGCGATCTGTTCCAGCACGGCCTGGCCGTGCAGCTCGAAGAGGCCACCGGAGAGCACCAGCTGCGCCATCACCACCACCACCAGCACTGGTGTGGTCTGCTCGTTCGTGCGTACCAGTGCGCTGACCAGCAGGCCCAGCGTGGACGAGACGATCGCGACCAGTGCCAGCGCCACCATGATCTCCGCCAGCGGTGGGTGGATGACCAGTGCGTCGGCCGGCTTTCCCCGGGCGACCAGCGAGAGATAGACGAACAGCACCACCTGCAGGCTACTGATAATGGCGAACACGGTGACCTTCGAGGCGAGGTACGCGGTGGTGGACAGGCCCACCGCGCGTTCCCTGCGGTAGATGCTGGACTCGCTGACGATCTCCCGGATCGCGGTGGCGATGCCGAGGAACGCCGCGCCGACGGCGAGCACCACCAGCAGGCGTTGCGGCTCCAGGCTGAACCGGTCTGCCGGCGGCGGTGGGGCCAGGCCGTTGTGCCCGGGCACGGTCCATGCGATCAGCGCCAGGGCCAAGGGCATCCCGAGCAGGAACAGCGCATAGCCACGGTCGGAGAAGATGATGGTGAACATCCGCAGGCACAGCGTCAGGTACTGGCGCAGCGGCGCCGCGGGGTGCAGGGCCCGCCGGCCGATTGAAAGGCCGCCCATCTCCGGCCGTTGCGCGGGTACCCGTCCGGCCGGCGCGGCCGCCACCAGGGCTGGCGGGGGCGGCACGGTCGCGGTCGCGACCGCCCGGG
>JAFMQQ010000761.1 GCA_017354595.1 Micromonosporaceae bacterium | reverse complement strand
GTGCGGGCCAGCCAGAACAGCAACCGGAAGCTGGTCGAGATCGCCGCACATCTCGTCGAGACCGGCGCGCTCGCCGATCCCCGCCGGTAGCCTGCCCGGTGCCGCCGGCTCAACCCTCTTCCGGTTGCTCCGGACCGGGCACATCGGCCAGTGCCCTGAGCACCCCGGTGACGTTGAGAATCCGGTAGATCATCGGACTGGCATCCGTCACCACCAACTGGCAGTCGCCGTCGATCGCCTTCGCCCGGCCGCGGATCAGCGCGCTGACACCGCTGGAATCCATGAACCGGAGCCCGGAGAGGTCGATCTCGAGACGACGTGGTCGATGTGAACGCAATGCATCGATAATCGCCGCATCAACCAGGTCAGCGGAGGAGAGGTCGATCTCGCCGCTGAAACAGATGCGTACCCGCTGCACGTCCTCGCGGACCGTCGTGTGCGTGAGTAAGTTACTCCGCGAACGCGACGGGTCCGGCATGTGGTCGAAGCGGGGCGTGCCCATCTGGCGGCTCCGTCATTGCTGCCGGCCGCGGACCCCTCACAGCAGAAGGCAAGGACCGGTCCAGAGAGTCTACATCCGCCGCCTCGCACCGCCGCAACGGGCGCACCGGGCCTCGCACCGTCTGTCTATTGTGGTCAGTGCCGGTGGTGGTGGCTCAGTGAAGGTCCGGACCGGGGGTACCGGGACGAACGTTGTCGCGTGGTTGCAGGTACGGCTCGGCCTGGGGCGGGTGGCCGGCGCGCAGGGCGCGACCGCGCTGGATCTCGGCGTTGAACTCGGCACCGATCAGAACCGCGAGATTGGACAGCCACAACCAGACCAGGAAGATGATGACGGCGGCGAGGCTGCCGTAGGTCTGGTTGTACGAGCCGAAGTTGGCCACGAACGTGGCGAAGCCGGCCGAGGCGAGCAGCCAGACCAGCACCGCCAGCACGCCGCCCGGGCTGACCCAGCGGAAGCCGCCGTGCTTGGCGTTCGGGCAGGCCCAGAACAGGATGTCGAACAGGATCGCCACGATCACCACCAGGACCGGCCACTTGGCGATGCTCCAGACGGTGACGGCGGTGGATCCGATGCCCAGCGCCGATCCGACCGAACTGGCGAGCCGGCCGGTGAAGACCACGATGATCGCGGCGGCGGTCAGGACCAGCCCGGTGACCACGGTCAGGGCCAACCGGATCGGGAGCCGCTTCCACAGCGGCCGCCCCTCGGGTACGTCGTAGATGGCGTTGCTGGCACGCATGAACGCACCGACGTACCCGGAGGCCGACCAGAGGGCGCCGAGCAGGCTGGCGACCGCGATCAGATCGGCGGTGCCCTGCCGGCTGTGCTGGAGGTTGCTGGCGGCGGAGAGCAGGATCGTGCGGACGGTACCGGGAGCCAGCGCGCCGAGGTTGTTCAGCACTGCGTTGGTGGTACCGGTACCGGTCAACCGAAGTAGGGTCACCAGCAGCAGCAGGCCGGGGAAGATGGAGAGCACGCCGTAGTAGGTCAGCGCCGCGGCCCAGTCACCGAGGCGGTCGGCGGAGTACCCCTTGGCGGTACGTTTCGCGGCGGCCAGCCAGCACCGGCCGGGTAGGGTATGCAGCTGGCCGGGGCCCATGTCGGCGGTGGGCCGGACCGGCTGGCCGGTAGCGGCCGGCTCGCCGGAGCGGGCCGGCGCGCCCGGGGCCGGGTGGTACCCGCGCTCCTCCTGCAATGCCCTTCCCTCCGCTGGCCGGTCAGCGTCGCGTTCCCGCCAGCCGGTGCGCCAAACGTGCGGCCGAACCGCCGGAGTCGATCGTTCGTACCTTCGGATGGCAGCAACGACCGGCGCCGCGAGTCGAGGGGGACCATGGCCAGCGCGCACCTGACCGAGGCGCAGACCCTGGTGGACCAGGTCCGGTCGGCCGGCCAGCCCACCAACAACGCCTACCAGGCGGCCGGCGAGCCGGCCGTGGTGGCCTGGGGCCGGCCGGGCGACCCGGCGAGCTGGATCATCCGCGCCCAGTGCAGCTCGTTCCTCACCTCGGTCCTCAAACGGGCCTACCCCGGGTGGGCCACGGACGCGTTCTTCACCAGGTACTTCGGCGGCCCGGTACCGCGCGCCCGGCGGTACCAGCAGGCGTGGGCGACCGGTCAGGTTCCCCACTTCCAGGTCGTGGCCCGGGTGGCCGACCTGCGCCCGGGCGACCTGATCGGCATCGACTACGGCGCCGGCGCCGGCACCGGCACCGGCACCGGACACGTCGTCATCGTCCGGTCCGGCAAGGGCGTCTATACCGGAAACATGACCTTCGCCGGCGAGACGCAGCACGCGGTCGAGGTCATCGACTGCACCT
>JAFMQQ010000177.1 GCA_017354595.1 Micromonosporaceae bacterium | reverse complement strand
ATCGTCTTGAGGAGCTACGAGTGGCCGGCCGCCACGATAATGGCCGGTGACCACTTCGACGAAACGCGCCTCGTGGCCCTCGGGCCGATCCTGCTCGATATGCTCGCCCCGGTGGTGAGCGTGCGACGGCAAGCGACCGGGCCGTGAAGTCATCGTCCTGTGTGGAGAGTGAATGGACCGGGGTCAGCCGGAGGATCGCCTCCTGCACCGGCAGGCCGGACCGCATACACCCGCGGCGTCGCAGCCGCCGATGACTCCCTAGTGGACTCAATAGCCTCGAGCGGCCCGGCTAACCGACCAGCGCGGCGACCGGCGGGTCGCGCGCCGAGTCGTGGCCAGAATCGGCCTACCAACGCGGCTGTCGACGTTGCTCGCCGACGCGTTGACCGACCCCGACCCGGTCGCGCAGAACCAGAGTCACCTTGGCAGCGGCAGCAGACCAGCCGGGCCCCGAAGCCGCCCATCAGGCAATCCACCGGGTGCTCTCTTCGAGCCCGGCGGGACCAGGCTCGAGAAGCAGGCTACGAGTGTCGCGTCCACAGCGCGCTGGAACCGCGAGAAGGCGACCGGGTCGAAGCGGTCGACGGCACCCTTGGTCACCGACATCACCAGGCGTACGCCGCCGTCGACTGTGCTGTAGGCGGAGCAGAGATAGCCGGGAACACTCCCGAAATGGCCGATCCCGGTGTGTCCGGGGGTGAACTCACGCCGGAACAGGCCGGTGCTGACGCCCAGGCCGGACCCGGGCGGAATGAAGGACGTCATCTCCGCGAGCAGCGGCGGCGGCAGCAGGCGGCCGTCGAGCAACGCGAGGAGGAACGCGTCGACGTCTCGGGTGGTGGAGATGATCTCACCAGCGGCCCAGTACCGCGACGGGTTGTATCTGGTGACATCCGCGACCTTCCACGTACCCGCGTCCCGGTAGCCGAGGTACCCATGGGCATGCGGCCCGGGGATTGCGGTCCGCCTGCCCGGCACGCTGGTCTCGGTCAGGCCGAGCGGGGCGACGATCCGATCGTGTACCTGCTGTGCGTACCCGGCACCGGTGACCTTCTCTATCAAGAGCCCGGCCAGAATGTAGTTCGTATTCGAGTAGCCGAAGGTGGCTCCCGGAGCGAAACGGGCGGGCTTTGCCAAGGAGAAGCGCACGAGTTCGTCTGGCTCGTAGGTGGATTCAAGATCCTTGACGTACGTCTCGCCACTGGTCGGGAAGATGCCGCAATCCGACGTCTCGTCGAGCCCGTGTTCTCCGGAGAAGTCGAATACACCACTGACGTGCATAAGAATCATGCGTACGGTGATCCGCTCGTCCAGGCCGAATCGTGGGAGGTACCGGCTGACCGGGTCGTCCAGGCTGAGTTCACCGTCGCCCGCCAACAGCAACAGCACGGCCGCCACATACGTCTTGGTGACGCTGCCGATCCGGAACCGTCCGTCGGGCGGTACCGGGCGACTCGAGCCACGTTCGGCGACGCCGGCCGTGCCGACCCACTCTCCGCGACCGTCATTCACCCGGATCTGAACACCGGCTGCGCCGGCCGTAACCAGCGTGCCGATGGCTTTCGCCAACGCGGCACGACCCGGATCGTCCGGCGAACCGGCCGGCCGCGAGTCGACCTCCGACTGCATGCCCATCAACTCCTTGTGGTGACTGCCATCTCCCGCGCGGTCGGGTGCGTTTTGCGGCTGGACGAGGTCCAGCCGGGCTGGCGCGTACGCTCTCCCGCGACGGCAGCCGAGACATCGTCGAGCACGGCGGTCTGCTCGGCGGTCAGGGTCACGGCGGTCGCCGCAAGGTTCTGGGCAACATGTGCGGGCCTTCTGGTACCGGGAATCGGCACCACCGGCAGACCGAAGGCGCGCCCCTTGGCCTTCAGCCACGCCAGGCTCACCTGCGCCTGAGTCAGGCCGGTCTGCTCGGCAACAGCGGCAATGCCACGAACCGCGGCCAGATTGGTTGCCAGGTTGCCATCGCTGTACCTCGGCATCAACGCTCGCCGGAGATCGCCGGCGGCCAGCGAACGCGCGCTGACAGTACCGGCCAGGAAGCCCCGGCCGAGCGGGGAGTACGGTACGAAGCCGACGCCGAGTTCGGCCATTGCGGGAACGACGTCGGCCTCGACGTCGCGGCTCCACACGCTCCACTCCGACTGCACCGCGGCGATCGGGTGTACTTCATGTGCCCGGCGCAGCTCACCGGCGGTGACCTCGCAGAGGCCGAGATGGCGCACCTTCCCAGCGGCGACCAGTTCGGCCATGGCGCCTACCGTCTCCTCGATCGGCACATCCGGATCCGGGCGGTGCAGGTAGTACAGATCGATGACGTCGGTACCCAGCCGGGCGAGGCTTGCGTCGACGCACCGCCGAACGTACGGCCGGTCGCCTCTGGCGCGGCGGGTGCCGTGCAGGTCCCCGACGATGCCGAACTTCGTCGCGACGGTGACCTCGGCGCGCCGCGTGGCCAACACACTGCCGACAAGTTCTTCGTTACTGCCACGGCCGTACACGTCCGCGGTGTCGATGAAGGTGACGCCGATGTCAATGGCGTAGTTCAACGTGGCGCGCGCCTCGTCGGGCTCGACGGGCATCTCGGTAGGGTTGAAGACCGACATCGCGGCGCCAAGGCCAACCGGGCTGACCTGAAGTTCGCCGCCGAGGAGAACCATCATGGTCAGGCAGTCTGCGTTGGCCGCCTCGAGTTCCGCTCGCGTCGTGCTCGCCCTACCGCGTCTCGCATCGGACGCGGGTGGCGCCGCGTGTTGAATGCGAGAGGCGCCGGCCCCGACCGGTCCTCGACATGACAGGCGCCGAGGTCGTGCGCATCTTGGTTGCCTGGTGCATTGCGGATTCTCGTGCTACGCGTCTCAGCCCGCGGGTGCCTGATCGACCAGCCGTCGGTGGAGGCGTGATGCAGGCGCATCAGGAGCCGATGACGCTGCGGAGCGAATGGGACGATGTCCACGACAGGCCCCGCCACTGTACCGAAGTCGTAGTCCTCGGCCAGCCGTTCGCGGCGCAGCCCAGCCGGCGTCGCCTCGCCGGCTGTGACCGCACCATATCGACGATGCTCTCACTGCGATCTTCCCATCCATGCACCGCAGGAAGCGTATTTACCAAGGTGGCGTCCAGCCATGTATGGCGCAGCTTGTTGCGACTCCGTCGGTGTGGCCGACGGAATTTGTTTCCGATCCTGGCGAAACCACTCAACCCAGCCAGCTCACCTTGCCCGAGTCCGCCGGGTTTCCCGCATCACCGCACCACGGCCGACCCCGCAACCGCAGCGAAAACACCACACCCGGGCCGGGGCGCCCAAAGGATCGCGTGCGTCTTGCCGCGCTCGACCGGGCCTCGATCCGGGACCGCTGGGCTGTCCGCGTGGCAATCACAGAACTGCATGGACCCGCCGTCGGCTATCCGCTGGGCGGGCGGGTGGACGCGCTAGTCGCGCGCTGGGCAGGGATCGCGCCGGAGTCGCCCGCGCTGCGCTGGGGAGATCGCGTGGTCAGCTACGCGGAGCTTGTTGGCGGCGCCCGCGCGGTGGCCGCCGCGCTCGCCGCCTCCGGGCTGTGTCCGGCGCAGCGGGTAGCGGTCCGGCTGCCGCCCGGACCGGACCTGGTGCAGGTGCTGCTGGGGATCCTGATGTGCGGTGGCGTCTATGCCGGCGCGGCGATGGATTGGCCGCGCGATCGGTACCGGCAGGTGGTCGAGCAGACCGGAGCGGTGCTGGCGATCGAGGAGACCAGTGGGCTGTTCGCGCCAGCTGGCGGGAGCGGACGGTACCCGGGCAATGGCGGGCCGGCTGATCCGTGCTGCGTGTTCTTCACCTCGGGCAGTTCCGGACGGCCGCGGGCGGTACTCAGCCCGCACTCGGGAACCAGCCGGATCGCGCTCGACCCGTACCTGGGCTTCGACCGTCGCACGACCATGTACCAGATCTCTCCGCTCGGCTGGGATGCGATGTCGCTGGAGCTGTGGGGGCCACTGATCAACGGTGGCACCAGCGTGCTGCACCGGGGTGGGCCGCCGACACCGGGGGACCTGCGAGCGGCCGTCGCGGCCGGGGTGGACACGTTGTTCCTCACCAGCAGCCTGTTCAACGCCGTGGTGGACGAGGACGTCGGCGCACTCTCCGGGCTGCGGTACCTGATGACCGGCGGGGAACGCATCTCCGCGCACCACGTGAGTACCTTCCGCGCCGCGCACCCACGGATGCGACTGTCGCATGTGTACGGTCCGGTGGAGAGCTGCATCTACGCCACCGGGTACGACATCCCGGCCGGCCCCGCCGTCGCCGATGACTACCCGATCGGTCGGCCGTTGGCGAACACCGGTGCCTACCTTGTGGACGGTCAGCTGGCGCTCTCCGGCGACGGGCTGGCGCTGGCCTACCTGGGTGACCCGGAGGCGACCGCGGACCGGTTCCGGGTGCGTGCGCTCGGGCCGGGTGGGGCACCGGTGCGGGTGTATCTCACCGGCGACGTCGTGGATCTGGACGACGCGGGCCAGCTGTGTTTCCGGGGCCGCCGGGACCGGCAGTTCAAGCTACGCGGGGTGCGCATCGAGCCGGAGGAGGTAGAGGCGGCGATGGCCCGGGTGCCTGGGGTGGCGCGTGGCGTGCTGCTGCCGCTGCCGCTGTCGGGGCAGGTGAAGAGCGAGTCGGTTGGTTTTGTCACCGGTACCGCCCAGCCGGCGACGGTACGGGAACAGCTCGCCGCGCTGCTGCCCGCGGCGTTCGTCCCGAACCGGGTGCTGCTGGTGCCGCGTCTGCCGGCCAATGCCAACGGCAAGCTGGATACCGCGCTGCTCGAACGCTGGGCCGGTGAGCAGCGGCAGGTCGACCGGAAGCTGGTGTCGCATGTGGAGGATGGATCGGTTGCATCGGAGGTCGACGCGGTCGTCCGGGCCGCCGCCGAGCTGCTGGGGGTGCCGGTCGGACCCGACGACGACCTGTTCGAGCTGGGCGCGGACTCACTGACCGCGATCCGGCTCGCCACCCGGCTGGAGCTGAAGGCCGCCGCGGTGCTGCGCGGCCGTACGCCCCGGGCAATCGCCGGGGCGGCCGGCGTTGCGACCGGCCGGAGGCGGCAGGGCCGGGACTGGCGCTGGGTGGGCGAGCTGCCCATCAGTCAGTACCGGATGTGGTATCTGGAGCAGCAGCACCCGGGCACGCCGGACACCATCAGGCAGTTGCTATTTCACATCGCCGGGCCGCTGGACGTACCTGCGCTGTCCAGCGCAGTCGACGCGGTGGTGCGCCGGCACGAAGCGCTGCGTACCCTGCTGCGGGCACCCGACGGCCGGCATGTGGAGCCGTGTGTCGTAACGGTCGACGGCGTGCTGGAGGTCGAGCCCGCTGAGGACATCGACGAGTTCCTGCACCGCCCCTTCGACCTGGCCCACCACATCCCGCTGCGCGCCGGCCTGTTCCAGACCGGGGTGCAGGAGTATCGGCTCGCGCTCGCCGTGCACCACACGGCGTTCGACGGGTGGTCGGAGGGCGTGCTGTGCCGGGACCTGTCGGCGGCGTACAGGGGTATCGCCCTGCCTGGCGCGCCGGGCTTCTCCGCGGTCGCCCGGTTGCAGTCCCGGCGCGCCGGTGACGACGACGCGTTCTGGCTCGACCACCTGCGTGGGGTGCCGGAGATCGCGCTGGGCAGTACGCCGGCGGCCGGGTCCGGACCGCTGGCGAGTGTACCCGTAGAACTCTCCGAAGTGGACACAACTGCGGTACACCGGATGTGTGCGGCGCGCCGGGTGACGCCCGGCGCGGTCTACCTCGCCGCATGGGTGCAGGCGCTGCGCGCGGAGACCGGCTCGTTGGACTTCGCGGTCGGCATGCCGCTGGCCGGCCGCACTGTAGCGGCTGCCGAGGAGGTGGTCGGCTGCTTTGCCAGCTCCGCGGTGCTGCGCTTCCCGCGATCCATTGTGGATACTGACGACTGCCTACGGCACAGCGGCGAGTTGCTCGAACGCTTGCTGGGCGACCCGTACGTGCCGCTGGAGCGAGCGTACTTCGACCTGCGCCCACCACAGACCGGTCGCAACCCCTTCTGCCAAGTGGGTTTCGTGCTGCAGAACAACCAACACGACGACCTGTCGCTCGCCGGCCTGACCGTCCACGCGATTCAGGTGCGCCCGCGACGGTCGGTCTTCGAACTCGCCCTGGAGCTATGGAAGCAAACCCCGCAGGACAGCCAGATCTGGTACCGGACCGACGTCGTTGACCCGGCACGCGCTGCCCGGCTGGCTGAGGGCTGGCTCACCGTCGTCGCAGAACTCACCCATCCCCGACGACGGCCAGCCGCCCGCCGGCCGGGCGCGGCCGCCGGCCTCGCTGGTGGTGCTGCCGGCCGCGTCGGCCGACCCGGAGCGGGTGCTCAACATCCTGTTCACCTCGGGCTCGACCGGTGAGTCCAAGGCGGTACGGGTGCCGCAGCGTGGCCTGACCCGGTTGATTGTGAACCGGGACTGGATGCCGCTGGGCCCCGGGGAGCGGTTCGTGCGGCTTGGCACGCTCACCTTCGACGTCTCCACCTTCGAGATCTTCGCGCTGCTGACTTCCGGCGCCACGCTGGTCGTCCCGCCGCCGGGGCTGCTCTCCCCGGCCGATCTGGCCGACTTCTTCCACGCCCACCAGATGTGGCGGCGCTGGAAC
>JAFMQQ010000176.1:2671-6657 GCA_017354595.1 Micromonosporaceae bacterium | reverse complement strand
GCAGTGCCAGCGTCGCCACTTCGGCCAGGATGCTGAGCAGGGCCTGGGGTGCGGGCTGCAGCCCACGTTCGGTGAAGCCGAAGACCCCGACCGTACGGGAGGCGAGGAACCCGACCAGCGCGCCGAGCGCGGTGAGCGCCGCACCGAGCGGGACGATCCCGGACGGCCGGTATACCGCGCCGACCAGTAGCAGCACGGCGAGTGCGAGCGAGGCGGCCGCCTGCACCAGGAACAGCGCGCCGACCACGTGGATGTACCGGTAGCCGCCGGTGTACAGCTGGGCGTGGATGTACCCGCTGGCGGCGAGTGTCACGGCCGCGGCCAGGTACCAGGTGCGGGTCGGGATGGCCATCGTCATGCCAGCCTCTGGTCGGTGACGGCCAGGCCGGTGTCGCCTTCGTGGTAGGTGACGGTACGGATACCCAACGCGGCGCCCAGCTGCCCGGCGGGCAGCACCTGTGGCATCGGCGCCAGCGCGGTCCCGGGCTTGGGCAACGGGTACGCGGTGGTGGTCGCCGAGTGGAACGTGACGTTCCCCTCGACCCGGGTGAACAACTGGTGCACGTGTCCATTGAGGACAGTCACGGAGGCGAAACGCTTCAGCATGTTGATCACCTGCAGGGAGTCGTCGGTGGACCAGCCCCACTGCGGGTACATGGCGAACAGCGGAATGTGGCTGAACACCACGATCGGCGTATCGGTGGCGAGGCCGGCGATGTCCTTGCGGACGAAGTCGATCTGATCGGTGCCCAGGTGCCCCAGCTTCTCCAGGCTGAGGCTGTTGACCAGGGCGATGAAATGCACCCCGTGGGTATCGAAGCTGTACCAACCGTCGCCCAGCGTGTTGTGCCCGAAGATGGTGCGGTACGCGCGCCCCGCGTCGCCGACACCGTCGTGCTCGCCCGGCACCGTGAACACCCGGTCGGTACGCAACCCGGTCATCATCTGGTTGACCTGGTCGAACTGGGCCGGCGTGGAGAGATGGGTCAGGTCGCCGGTGTGCATGACGAAGTCCGGCCGGAAACCGAGCCCGTTGATCTGGTCGATCGCCCGGGTGAACGAACCGGCCACATCCGTGTTGGCCGGTCCCTTGAACCCGATGTGGCTGTCCGAGACCTGGACGAAGTGCAGGTCGTGCTCGCTGCCCGCGGCGGCCTGCGAGCCGCCCGCGATGTGGCTGATCACCTCGCCGCCGCTGACCGTCAGTACCACGGCCGCGCCGAACCAGCCCAGATGCCGGGCCAGCTGGCGCCGGGTCATACCGTCCGGTCCCGCCTCGGGCAACTGCTGCGGAGTCTCGGTCATGAGCTCACCTTCACTGTCGCGGTCATGAACGGGTGGATGGTGCAGAGGTATGCGTACGTGCCGGGGGTGGAGAAGGTGTACGAGTAGCTCTGGCCCTGGTCCAGCGCCGCAGACTTCAGCGGGCCACCGTTCTGGCTGGTGACCGTGTGCGCGTCGGTGTCCTGGTTGGTCCAGGTCACCGTGGTACCCACCTTCACCGTGAGGGTGGCCGGGCTGAACGCGAAGTTCCTGATGGCGACCGCGTCACCCGCCACCGCTGCCGTACCCGGGCCGGCAGCGGAGCCACCTGAGCTCGTCACCATCGGTGGCATCGCGGATACCGGCCCGGAGCCGGTGGAGCCCGGGGTGCCGGCGAGGTTCTGCCCCTTGCCCGGAGAGATGTTGCCCGGCGAGATACCGGGCGCGGCGGCCGGATTCGACGAGCCGGCACAACCGGCGAGGCTGAGCACGAGGGTCACCAGCAGCGCGCCGGCTCTGCTGTACCGGCGCCCCCAGGAATGCAGATGCATGAGTCGGCCATCTCCTCAGTCGGTATCCGCGAAGAGATACGGACCGGTTACAGCAGCACTTCAGCGACCCGGCGAGTACCGTCGCATGTGGACAGAGCCGCCGTGGCATGCCGGTGCCGGCACCGGTACCGGGTGGGGGCTTTGCACCCGGAGCGCCCGGTACCCGTGCGTACGGGCGCCTCGTGGGGAGTGTTCGTGCGTGTGGATCACCGGGTTTCCACCGCCGTAGGCTGGTGTTCATCTATCGTCCATAGGTTCCCTCACGATCGGATCCAGCCGCGCGCTGGGCGACTTACGACATCGGAAGGACCAGGTGATGGTCAGATCCCGGAAACTGGCGGCCCTCGCGGGCGTGGCGGCATTGGCGATCACGCTGCCCGCCGCGGGCGCGGCGGCCGGCGGAGGCACGCCGGTGACAGACGGCATCACCACGACGCCGATCAAGCACGTCGTGGTGATCTTCCAAGAGAATGTGTCATTCGACCACTACTTCGGCACATACCCCAAGGCGGCCAACACCGCTGGACCTCGGTTCGAGGCCGCGCCGCAGACCCCATCGGTGAACAACCTCGCCGACACCAGGGGTGCCGGTGGCAAGGGCAACCTGCTCACCAACAACCCGAACCTGGACGCGAGCGGCGCCCAGGCCAACCCGCGGCGGTACGACCCGGCGAACCTCGCCGACGTGCTGACCTGCGACCAGGACCACAACTACAACGACGAGCAGAAGGCCTTCGACGGCGGGGCGATGGACAAGTTCGTCACCAGCGTCGGCAACGGCTCCAACAAGGGCCCGACCGGGCAGGCGTGCAGCAAGAGCGACGTGATGAACTACTACGACGGCAACACGGTCACCGGATTGTGGAACTACGCGCAGAACTTCGCCATGAGCGACAACTCGTTCGACACCACCTTCGGCCCGTCCTCGCCCGGCGCGATCAACCTGGTCTCCGGCGACACCGGCGGCGTCGGTCTGATGATCAACGGTGCCGAGACGAACGGCGACACGGTACCGGACGGCGCCGGCGGCCACTCGCTGATCTCCGACGCCCAGCCCTACTACGACGACTGCTCCACCCGCGACGCGGTGAGCCTCACCGGCAAGAACATCGGTGACCTGCTCAACGCCGCCGGCCTGTCGTGGGGCTGGTTCCAGGGCGGCAACCGGCCGACCACCAGCTTCGCCGCCGCGACCGGCGGCACCCAGCCGACCGCCACCTTCATCCCGGACCAGTTCAAGGGCAAGTTCGCCCAGCCGCCCGCCTCGGATCAGGGGATCTGCAACGCGGTACACCCGGTCGGGATCGCCGTGGGCGGCATCGGCGGTACCGCCGCCGGGCCGAACAACTACGGCAACAAGGATGACTACATCCCGCACCACGAGCCGTTCAACTACTACGCCAGCACGGCCAACCCGCACCACCTGGCGCCGGCCTCGCTCGCCGCGATCGGTACCGACACGCAGAGCTTCGTCGGCGGTGTGCCGCAGTTCGACACGGCCAACCACCAGTACGACACCAGCGACTTCGACGCCCTGGTCGCCGCGATCTCGCACGGGTTCCTGTCCCCGGACCACCTGCCCGCGGTCAGCTTCCTGAAGGCGCCCGGCTACCAGGACGGCCACGCCGCCTACTCGGACCCGATCGACGAGCAGCAGTTCATCGTCAACGAGATCAATGCCCTGCAGCACACGCCCGACTGGTCCAGCACCGCGGTTGTCATCGCGTACGACGACTCCGACGGCTGGTACGACCATGTCTACAGTGGAGTGCACAACCCGTCCAACACAGCCAATGTGGCGACCCCGCCCGGCCCGGAGGACTTCCTGACCGGCACCGGCCTGTGCGGTGACACCACCAAGCAGGCGCCGCTGGCCGGGCAGAATGGCCGCTGCGGGTACGGTCCCCGGCAGCCCTTCCTGGTCATCTCGCCGTGGGCGAAGCACAACGCGGTCGACCACACCACCACCGACCTGTCCTCGGTCGTGAAGTTCGTCGAGGACAACTGGAAGCTGCCCCGGATCGACGGCTCCTACGACTCGATCGCGGGACCGCTGACCAACCTGTTCGACTTCCACAACGGGCGTGGCGGCAACAACCCGAAGCTGTTCCTCGATCCCGTTACCGGCCAGCCGGTCCGCGACTGACGCACAGGATCTGCAGCCGGTCGGCC
>JAFMQQ010000176.1:0-2661 GCA_017354595.1 Micromonosporaceae bacterium | reverse complement strand
GCTCCGGCCGACCGTTGCCTGCCGCCCGACGGCCATCCTCGTCAGTAGCGAACCGACACCTGTCTGTGCGCAACGCCGTCCGGTACCTCCGCGTGTTAGTCGCGTTCCGGGCCAGAACCCGGACGTACACGGGAGGAATCGTGCACACACAGTTGACCGCGGGTCGTACCTCGCCGATGGTCCGCACGGTCCGCGCCACGACCGCGCGGCCCCGCACGCTGGTCACCGGATCGCTGGTACTGGGCATGATGCTGATCGCCGGAGCGGCCACCGGATGTGCGGTAGACACCGGGCAGGGCCGGTCCAGCCAGGTACCGGCCACACCAACACGCTCGGCCGGCGGCTCACCGGCGCCGGACGGTCGCATCGACCGCACCACGCTGCTGAACACCCGGCTCCGCCTGCCGCCCTGGCCGCAACGGACCGGAACGCATGCCACCTGTGGCACCAGCAACGTCAAGCTCACCGACGAGCCACACGACGTGGGTGTGGTGGAGCTGTCCGGCCTCGCCTATGGCGACGCGGACGGCGACGGCGCGCAGGAGAGCGTCGCCATCGTGGGTTGCCGGATGGGCGAGTCCGCGGTTCAGCAGGTGGTCGTCTTCGACCGGGACGCGGCGGGGCGCATCGTGCCCCTCGGCCAGGTCGTCGCCGCCGGTGCTGACATCGACTGGATCACCGACGTGGCCGCGAGCGCGCCGGGCTCGGTACGGGTACAGGTAGGTGATATCCAGCCCTGCTGCGATGTCAAGCCGGAGAATGTACAGAAGCAGTGGCGCACGTACGGCTGGGATGGCACCGGGTTCCACCAGATCGCCGGCCCGACCAAGTTCGGCGTCAACCCGCTGCGATCTGACCTGGGGCTCGCGGTTGGCGATGTCACCTTCGGGCCGGCAGCCGGCGACCGGTGGCGGCACGGCACCATCGCCGTCACCATCCACAATGGAGGGCCGGGCCGGGCGGATCAGATGACGGTGAATCTCAACTTCGGCAAGGGTGCCGTACGGCACGAGGGTTCCGCCTGGTCGGCCTGCACCAACATCTTCGACGAGACCCTGTACGACGGTCGCGGCGCCATCCAGTTCGAGCTGCGTACGTCGCTGGCGGCCGGCGAGACCCGCACGCTGGTGCTCGGTGTGGCTACCGGGCAGCCGATGACGGGCAAGGGCCAGGCGCAGGTATCCGCGTACCTGCTCGACCTGGCGAACGCCGACAACCAAGCCACCTTCACCATCCGCTGATCCGGCAACGACAGTGGGGAGCAGGCGGCCGCCTGCTTCCCACCGGCCGTCAGCGTGAGCGGCCGTGCAGGATGCGTACCGCCTGGGCGATCCGGGCCACCTGTTTGGGTGTGCGGTCGAAACTGAGCGAGGGCAGCGGCGAGCGCATCCGCCGCTTGGTGATCGCCTTGGCCCGGGCGAACTCGCGCAGCCCGTCGTCGCCGTGGATGCGGCCGAAGCCGGAGTCGCCCACCCCGCCGAAGGGCAGCGAGGGCATGCCGGCGAAGGAGAGCACCGAGTTGACCGAGGTCATCCCGGAGCGCATCCGGCGGGCCAGCTCCATCCCGCGCCGGCGGGCGAAGACCGCGCCGCCCAGACCGTACCGGCTGGCGTTGGCGAGCCGTACCCCCTCGTCCGCGTCGGCGACCCGGGTCACCGTGAGCGTCGGACCGAATGTCTCGTCCTGTACCGCCGCCGCGTCCTCCGGTACGTCCACCAGTACCGTCGGGTGCACGTACGGTGCCTGTACCGCCGCGGCGCCGCCGACCACCGCCCGGCCGCCGGCCGCCAGTGCCCCGTCGATGTGCCGGCGGATCGTCTCCAGCTGCCCCGGCATGGTGATCGGTCCGAGCTGGCAGTCCTCCTCGAAACCCACCTTCAGCCGCTGTACGCGCGCGGTCAGCTTCGCCAGGAACGCGTCGTAGACCGCGTCGGCGACGTACACCCGCTCGATGCCCACGCAGGTCTGCCCGGCGTTGCTCATGCCGCCCCAGACCGCGCCGGCCGCGGCGGCGTCCAGGTCCGCGTCCGCGTCGACCACCATCGCGTCCTTGCCGCCGCACTCGACCAGCACCGGGGTCAGCGACTGCGCGCAGGCGGCCATCACCCGCTTGCCGGTGGCGGTCGAGCCGGTGAACGCCACCTTGTCCACAGTGGATCGACACAGCGCCGCGCCCACCTCGCCGGTACCGAAGACCGCCTGCAGTACCGGCTGTTCCGGTACCGCCTCGGCGAACCGGCGCACCAGCCACTCACCGACCGCGGGGGTGTACTCGCTGGGTTTGAAGACCACCGCGTTCCCGGCGGCCAGCGCATAGGCGATCGAGCCGACCGGGGTGAAGACGGGATAGTTCCACGGCCCGATCACGCCGACCACACCGTACGGCTGGTACTCCAGGTGCGCCGAGTACTCCGGCTGCAGCAGCGAGGCGCGCACCCGGCGGCTGCGCAGTACCCGCCGGGCGTTGCGGGCGGACCAGGCGATGTGGTCGATCGCGCCGGCCGCCTCGACGAGCCCGTCCGCCGCCGGCTTGCCGCCCTCCCGGTGCATCAGCTCGGCGAGCTCGGTCAGCCGGGTCGCCAGTGCGGCCCGCCAGCGCAGCAGCCGCAGCCGGCGGCCGGCGAAGCCGAGCCCGGCCCACCAGGCGGCGGCCTCCCGGGC
>JAFMQQ010000760.1 GCA_017354595.1 Micromonosporaceae bacterium | reverse complement strand
GGCGGCGGCGGTCGCGGTGACCGTACTGACCGGTCTGGACTATGTGCTGCGCGCGCTGCGGCTGCGCCGGGCCGGGGAGTCCTGACCGATGCAACCGGCGGATGGCGGCGGGGTGGGTGGGGCCGGCAGCAGACATGACCCGGCCGCGTTGCTGGCCATGCTGGCCGGGCGCGGCCAGAGCCTGGCGGTCGCCGAGTCGCTCACCGGTGGCCTGCTCGCCGCAACGATCGTCGATGTACCCGGAGCCAGCAATGTGTTCCGCGGCGGGTTGGTGGTGTACGCAACCGACCTGAAGGCGTCGCTGGCGGGGGTACCGGCCGACCTGCTCGCCGATCGCGGCCCGGTGGATCCCGAGGTGGCGCGGCTGCTCGCCACCGGCGCCCGGCAGCGGTGCGCTGCGGACTGGGGCCTGGCCACCACCGGCGTGGCCGGACCCGACCCGCAGGACGGGGTACCGGTCGGCACCGTGTACGTGGGCATAGCGCGGCCGGATGGGAGCAGCGAATCCGACGCCCTGCTTCTGTCCGGTGACCGACCGTCGATCCGGCGCGCGACGGTGACCGCCGCCCTGACTCTGCTCGGCCGGGCGCTCGACGATTGCCCGGCCCAGTGACAGCACGGCATTCACGCAGCCTCACGTGCGGTTCGGTGCGGTCACCGGGTACCGTGGCTGGAAAGGTGGAATCGGTCGCGAGTAGCTCAGCGGAAGAGAGGGGGGTGCCATGGTTCTGCTCCGTCGGGTGATCGGTGACGCGCTCCGGGCGCGACGGCAGGCTCAGCGCCGGACTCTCCGCGAGGTCTCCACCGCCGCCAACGTCAGCCTCGGCTACCTCTCCGAGATCGAGCGCGGCCAGAAGGAGGCCTCCAGCGAGCTGCTCGCATCGATCTGCGACGCGCTCGGTGCGCACCTGTCCGACCTGCTCCGCGAGGTGAGCGACACGGTGGAGACCGCCGAGCAGGCCCCGGTTCCCGCCCGGCCGCCGCAGCAGGCGGTACCGGCCGAACCGGCCCCCCGCGCGATGCTCGCCCAGGCGCCCGCCGGCACCGCACCGAAGGCTTCCATCACCACTACCGTCGACGGCGAAGTCTCCGTGACGGTACGCCAGGACAGCCCGCTGAAGGCCACCCTGCTCGCCACCCGCAAGCTGCGCCGCGACCACACCGACGTGCTCACCCCGGTCTGAGCTCCGCCTCGCCGCACCGCCCGCCTCGCCGCATTGCCCGCCTCGCCGCACTGGCCGCCTCGCGCGTCTCGCCGCACTGCACGCGTCGGCGTTACTGTGCGCCGATCCGGCGCGGCCCGCCCGGCGCCGCTACCCGGATGATCTACCTAGGGAGTCTCCAGGAGCCACCCCGAGGTGTTCCGGTGGCAGACTTGGCGCCGTGGGCGCGGATACGCGGATCCGTCCGGCAGAGGCGGTACGGGAATCGCGGGGGGTGGCGTGACGGACTCGCCTCCTCCTGCCACCATGGATGGACACTGAGTAGGCCGGAGGTTGCCGGCGGGACGGTGGAGAGCCGGCACAAGAGAGGACACGCATATCATGGCGAATCCGTTCGTCAAGGGCTGGCGGTACCTCATGGCGCTGTTCGGCGCCAAGATCGATGAGTACGCCGATCCCAAGGTCCAGATCCAGCAGGCGATCGAGGACGCCCAGCACCAGCACCAGGCCCTCGTACAGCAGGCGGCGGCGGTGATCGGCAACCAGCGCCAGCTGGAGATGAAGCTGTCCCGGCAGATGGACGAGGTGCAGAAGCTGCAGGGATCCGCGCGGCAGGCGCTGGTCCTGGCGGACAAGTCCCGGGCCGACGGCGAGGCGAGCAAGGCCACCGAGTACGAGAACACCGCGCAGATCTTCGCCACCCAGCTGGTCGCCGCGGAGCAGTCGATGGAGGACCTGAAGGTCCTGCACGACCAGGCGCTCTCCGCCGCCGGCCAGGCCCGCAAGGCGGTGGAGAACAACGCGCACATCCTGCAGCAGAAGCTCGCCGAGCGGACCAAGCTGCTCAGCCAGCTGGAGCAGGCGAAGATGCAGGAGACCGTGGCCCGCTCGCTGGAGTCGATGTCCTCCCTCGCGGCGCCGGGCAACACGCCCTCCCTCGACGAGGTGCGGGAGAAGATCGAGCGGCGGTACGCGAACGCGATGGGGCGGGCCGAGCTCGCCTCCAACTCCGTCGAGGGGCGGATGCTCGAGGTGCAGAAGTCGAGCCTGGACATGGCCGGCGCGAACCGGTTGGAGCAGATCCGGGCCAGCATGGCCGGCGAGCAGCTGGCCGCGGCGCCCGCGGCACCGGCGGTCGGCGCCGGCCCGGCGGCGCAGCCG
>JAFMQQ010000759.1 GCA_017354595.1 Micromonosporaceae bacterium | reverse complement strand
CTCCGTCTCGCCGACGAACAGCGCCGGATCGTTGCAGTCCGCGAAGCCGACCGCGTCGATCCCGGCCTGCCCGGCCGCTCCGGCCCAGCCGTGGTCGCCGACGACCAGTTGCGGCAGCGGCTGGCCGCTAGCGGAGAGGTGCGCGAGGATCGCACGCATCGGAAGTGGTGAATGCGTGTGTTCCCAGGCGCCGGAGGCGCCGCGCAGCATCGCGACGTCCTGGACGAAGCCGATGGTGCCGGCCTGCGCCCCGTACTCCGGGTCGGGTGGGTGCTGCCAACCGGTCGGTGCCTCGGTCACCAGTGGACAGCCGGCCGCGCGCAGCGCGGCCGCCACCGCCGTGTGCGTCGGGCGCAGCCCCACCGGGTGGCCGGTGGCGACCAGTACCCGCTCGCCACGCTCCGCCGCCTCGGCCAACCGCTGCGCCATCGCCTCCAGCCGCTCGATCGTCAGCTCCGGGTCGATGGTGTCCTGGCCCCACTTGTGCGCCGGGTCAGCCGATACGCCACACCGGCGCACCATCAGTTCCAGCACATCCTCCGGTGTCCACGCGCCGGTCGGTTCCAGGCCGAACAGGTACAGCGGCTGCCGTTCGCTCATCCGCCGGTAGTTCTGCAGGTTGTTCTCGCGCGGCGTGGCCACCCGACCCGCGATCCGGGAGGCGACCAGGTGGGCTTGAAGTTGCTCGCGGCCGGACGCCCCCGTAGCGCTACTCACGGGCACCACCCTAGCCCGGTGCCGAACTATGATCAGCCGCTATGGGTCCGCACCGCTACGGGCCGGGCTACGGGCCCAGCTACGGGCCGCCGGCGCCGGTCAGCGTCGGCCTCGGCCGGTCCAACACCTCGATGACGCTGCTGGTCCTGGCGGCGCTCGGGACTCTCGTCGGGGTCAGCGGATACGGCGGCTTCCACTCCACCGGCTCCGCACGGATCCTCGGGTACGGCTTCGCCGCGCTGTTCGCCGTACCGCTGGTGATGATGCTGGTCGGCCTGCCCCGCCTGCTCCGGCCGCGGTACCTGGTCTTCGAGCCGCGCGGCATGCGCATCGTGGCCGGCCGGGTACAGGTCGCCATCGGGTGGGAGGAGCTGCACGCACTTGGCCTCGGCTACGAGCAGGCACCCGAGAAGGAGCAGGTGATACCGACCTCGGTCGACGATGTGCAGGACCGGGTCGCCGAGTACCTGTCCGGCAAGGTGAGCGAGGCGTTGCAGGTCAGCGATGCGCGCCGGATCGCCCTCGAGATCTTCCCGACCCACCCGCAGGCGGTGGAGCGGTACCCGCTGCTGCGACCGTACTGGCACCAGCAGGCCCCTCCCTATCCCGGACTGCCCTGGCAGCGCTGGCGTTTCCCGCTGCCGCCGGTGGTGTCGATCGGCGAGGCGGTCGGCGCCGGGGTGTGGGCGTTCCAGCCGCGCCGGTGGCTGGGCTGGTTCCCGCGCCCCTGGTCGGGTAAGTCGGGCAGGCGGTAACCGCCCCGGGGATGGGAGGAGTTGAACCCGGCGGGCAGGATGGTTGGCGTGACCGAGACGCAACCACCGATGGCTGATGATGCCGAACTCACCGTAGTTGTTGAGGGATCGCGCGCTGTCGTGCGCCCGGGCGAGCCGGTCTCCATCGGCCGGGATCCCGCCTGCACGCTCAAAGTGACCAATACGGTCGCTTCCCGACGGCATGCCGAGGTGGCCTGGACGCCGGACGGCTGGATGCTGCGCGACCTGGACAGCCGCAACGGCAGCTACGTCGACGGCAAACGGGTCAGCGTAGTCGCCGTCGCCGCCGGCACGCGGGTCCGGCTGGGCAGCCCGGAGGAGATCGCGCCGCTGGTTGAATTTGTCGGCGGTGTGCTGGATGGCGTCAGGCCGGACGAGAAGGCTACCCAGAAGATCGCGCCGGCCGCGCCGGTCCAGGCCCCAGCGCCAATCCAGGCCCCAGCGCCGGTCCAGGTTCCGCCGGTACCGGCCCAGCCCGCGCCGGCCCACCCGGCCGCGACACCACCGCCGCCTGTCCCCGCACCACCGCCGCCTGTCCCCGCACCACCCGCCGCCGCACCGCCGCCACCCGCACCGCCACCGCAAGCAGGGCCGGCAACGCAGGCAGGGCCGGCAACGGGAGCAGCGGCATCGGCACCGACCTATGCCGGCACCGGCCGGGTACCGACCGCCGAGCACCTGGCGACCGGACTGCTGCGGATCGGGCGCGGCCCGGACAACGACATCGTGCTCTCCGACCTGAACATCTCGCGGCACCACGCCGAGGTACGCCCGATCCCCGGCGGGTTCGAGGTGGCCGACCTGGGCAGCCGCAACGGCACCTTCCTCAACGGCCGCCAGGT
>JAFMQQ010000025.1 GCA_017354595.1 Micromonosporaceae bacterium | reverse complement strand
GCCGTGATCGATCACTACGCGGTGAACAAGTTCCTGTACGACACCGACCGCAACGAACAGTTCGTGCGCCGCTACATCGAGGACCCGGCCGGGTACGTCGACTGGTACTTCGCGCAGCGGCTCGGCCGGCTGCTGGACAACGAGAGCGAGCAGTCTTCGGTGCAGGTACCCGACGCACGGACCACGACCGCGTTGAAGACCTACGACTTCGAGATGCTGTACCGCGAGGGCGCGCACCCGTTCATCCTGTGGACGCTGATGCTGCCGGTCATCGAGGCGAAGCTCGCCACCGGAGAGTTCGAGGCGCCAGCGGCACCGGAGGGTGCGAGGGCCGAGAACCGCGGGCCGATGGCCTACTACCGCGAGCGGATCCTGCCGCACGGGCGTCCGTCCTACCGGTACTGATCACCGGATGCCCGAGCACCCGGCCGTCCGGCTGACCGTCAACGGCGAGCAGGTCGACCTGCCCGTCCCGGGGACGGTCCCGCTCGCGTACGCACTCCGCAACGACCTCGGACTGCTCGGCGTACGGGTCGGGTGCGCGGTCGGCGAGTGCGGCGCCTGTACGGTCATCGCCGGCGGCCGCGCGATTCGGTCGTGCATCACTGCGCTGGAGTCCGTCGCGGGCGCGTCGATCGTCACCCCCGAAGGGCTGGGCCGGCCGGGCTCGCCCGGCCCCGTCCAGCAGGCCTTCATCGACGAGCAGGCAGCCCAGTGCGGGTACTGCCTCAATGGCCTGATCATGACCGTCGAGGCGTATCACAACGGTGGCCCGGGACTGGAGGAGTGCGTCCGGGCGGCGCTGCCCGAGCACCTGTGCCGCTGCGGGACGCACCCGCGGATCCTGCGTGCGATCCGGCGGGTCGCCGGCGAATCGTCGCGGCAGTCCACAGTGGATCCGTCCACAGTGGACATTACCGAGCCGCTGGATGCCGGCGCGGAGCACGGTGCCCGGGTCGAGGTACCCGCCGCGCTGCGGAAAGCACCGGACGTGGCGTCGTGGATCGGTATCCGGACCGACGGGCGGATCGAGGCGCGTACCGGCAAGGTCGAGCTGGGCCAGGGGCTGCGCACCGCACTCGCCCAGATCGTGGCGGGCCAACTCGGCGTAAGTATCGAGCGGGTCGCGGTCTGCTCGGCGAGCACCGACGGCGCCCCGGACGAGCGGTACACCGCCGGCACGCGCTCCATCGAGGAGGGCGGCGCGGCACTCGCGGTGGCGGCCACCGCGTTCCGCCGGCTCGTGCTCGAACGCGCGGCCACCGCTGCGGGATACCCGCTGGAGAAGCTGGACCTCGACGACGAGGGCGTACGCGGACCCGGCGGCCTGCTCCTCACCTGGGCTCAACTGTCGGCCGAACGGCCGGTCACCGGGCCGGTCGGCGAGCGCGACACACCACAGTGGACCGGAGCTCCGCTCGGCGAGGCGCGGATCCGGGAGGACCTACCGGCCAAGCTGACCGGCTCGGCCGCGTTCGTCCACGACCTCGTCCTGCCCGGCATGGTGCACGCGCGAGCCCTGCTGCCGCCGCACTACGACGCGGCGCTGCTCGACCTGGACCAGCCGAGCGCCCGCGCGGCGCCAGGCGTGCGGGCGATCGTCCGCGACGGGCGCGTGGTCATCGCGATCGCGCAACGCGAAGAGCAGGCGGTGGACGCCCTTGCCCGGCTGCGGCGGGGCGCGGTGTGGAGCGATCCCGGTCTGGACTGGACCGGCGAGGTCGAGACGATGCTCCGGGCGCTGCCGGCGAAGACGCTGACGGTACGCGACGATGCCGGGGTACCCGGTGCGCTGGAGGCCGGAGCGCACCGCGTCACGGCGACCTACGTCCGCCCGTACCACGCGCACGCCGCGGTGGCACCGTCGTGCGCCGTCGCGCTGGATCGCGACGACCGGCTCACGGTATGGACACACAGCCAGGGCGTGTACCCGCTGCGCGCCGAACTCGCGACGCTGCTGGAGATTCCGGCCGACCGGATCACTCTCCGGCACGTCGACGGTCCGGGCTGCTACGGGCACAACGGCGCCGACGATGCCGCCGCGTTCGCCGCGATCGCGGCCCGCGCCGTTCCCGGCACGCCGGTACGCTTCCAGTTCTCGTTGGCCGACGAGATGACCTGGGAGCCGTACGGATCGGCGATGCTGGCCGACCTCGACGGCGCCGTCGACGAGCAGGGCCGGCTGGTCGCCTGGCGGCACCGCTCGCGTACCGACGTGCACGCCGTGCGCCCGACCGGCAACGGTGACCGGCTCGTACCGGCCTGGCTTACCGCCGAGCCGCGACGACGGCCATGGCCGGGACCCAACGACACCGGCTCGCATGACGTCGTCCCGATCTATGAGGTCGCCGCGGTCTGCGCTGCGACCGACTTTGTCCGGGGACCGCTGCGCACCAGCGCGCTGCGCTCACTCGCCTCGTTCCACAACATCTTCGCCAGCGAGTCGTTCATCGACGAGTTGGCCGAGGCCGCCGGCCGGGATCCGATCGAGTTCCGGTTGGCCAACCTCGGCGATCCCCGCGCCCGCCGGGTGCTCGAGGTGGCCGCCGCCGGCTGCGGCTGGACGCCACGGGTCGGCCCCAGCGGCCGCGGTCTGGGCGTCGCCGTGAGCCGGTACAAGAAGTCCAAGGCCTATGTCGCGGCCGCCGTCCAGGCCGGCGTGGACGCCAGCAGCGGGCAGGTCGGCGTCGCTTCGGTACTGCTGGTCTGCGACGCGGGTACCGTCGTCAACCCCGACGGCCTGCGCAACCAACTCGAGGGCGGCGCCTTGCAGGGCTTGAGCCGGACGCTGTACGAGGAGGTACGGGCGGATGCCGGCGGCATCGCCAGCCGGGACTGGGCGTCCTACCCCGTGCTGCGCTTCGACCGGGTGCCCGAGGTGTCGACGGTACTGATCAACCGGCCGGACTGCCCGCCGCTGGGCGTGGGCGAGGCCGCCGGCCCGCCGGTGGCGGCCGCGGTGGCCAACGCCGTCGACGACGCCATCGGCGTACGGCTGCGCCGGATGCCGTTCACCCGGGCCCGGATCGAGCAGCGGCTGATCGACCTGACCGACGACGAGACGCGGCGCTGCCTGCTGTGAGCCCGGCGCCGGGGCGAGTACCGGGGAGGACCGCGCGATGAGTATCCCGACCGACACCGCGGCGCTGCCCAGCGGCGCCCGGATGCCACTGGTCGGACTGGGCACCTGGCGGCTCTCCGGTGACGTCGCCACCGGCTGTGTCGAGGCGGCTCTGGCCGCGGGTTACCGGATGGTGGATACCGCCACCCGGTACGGGAACGAGCGCGAGGTCGGGGCGGCCGTACGGGCCAGCGGCCGGCCGGTCTTCGTGACCACGAAGTACCGTGACTCGCTGTCCCCCAGCCCACGGGCGGCGCTGGAGCAGTCGCTCGCCGATCTCGGGCTGGACCGGGTGGACCTGTGGCTGATCCACAACCCGCCTCGCGGCCCGGTCGAGCCGGTGTGGGAGGAGTTCCTGCGGGCCCGGGCCGAGGGCCTGGTGTGCGACATCGGTGTCAGCAACTTCAGTCTCGATCTGCTGGACGAGGTGACCCGCGTGTCCGGCGTGGCTCCGGCGGTGAACCAGATCCGCTGGAGCCCGCTGGTGTTCGACCGCGCCGTGCTCGACGGGCACCGCGCCCGGGGGGTGCAGTTGGCGGGCTACAGCGGGCTGCGGCACGGCACACTCGACCACCCGGTGATCAGGTCGATCGCCGAACGGCACCGGCGGAGCGTGCCGCAGATCGTCGTACGGTGGCATGTCGACCACGCAGTGGTCACCATCCCCCGCTCATCCGACCCGCACCGCATCGCCAGCAACGCCGATGTCGACGATCTCGCCCTCGATCCGGACGACAGGCGCGCGCTGGATTCGATCTCCGCCTGAGCCGCGGCGACCGGCCGCCGTCCGTTCGGCTTCGGGGATTCATGAACGGCACTTCGAGGAAGTGATCGTTGATCTCGGATCACCGCACGTCGTAGCGTTGGTGCAACTTACGTAACGTTGGTGCAACTTTACCGGTACGGCCGTTTGGTCGATCATATCCCGCCGCGTTTCCGGCGTTCGACGGCGGCCGAACCCCCCGAGGGGGCGCAAGATGACTCCACACGAGTATGGCCGCGCGACACAGCGCCTGGCGCAGGACCAGCTTCCGCGCCGGAGTGTGCTGCGTCTGGGCGCGGTGGGTGCCGCCGGCATCGGCCTGGGTGCGCTGGCGGCGTGCGGGCGCAGTGCCGCGGGGAACTCCGACACCGTCACCCGCCAGGCGGGTGAGTCGGCATCGGATTACCTGCAGCGGCTGTACCAGGCGGCGCAGAAGGAAGGCACCGCGGTGCTGTACACACCGTCGCAGGAGAGCGAGGTCCAGGCGCTGCAGGCGGCGTGGAAGAAGCAGTTCCCCAAGGTGACGCTGAGCGTCACGGCCGGCTCCACCGATGAGATCCTGCAGCGCGCTCTGGTCGAAGGACGCAGCCGCAAGACGAAGTGCGACGGGTACCAGGGTTCGATGGCCGAGCTGACCTCGCTGAAGAGCGCCGGCCTGCTCGAGACGTACCGGCCGGCGCAGGAGGAGAACAGCGATCCGACGATGGTGGACACGACCCAGCCATGGTCGGTCGACTTCGAACTCGCCTTCATCGTCGCGTACAACAAGAACAAGGTGCCCGACCCGAGCGTGCTGCCCAAGACCTTCGACGGATTCACCGATCCGCAATGGAAGGGCAACATCGCCATGGACCTGGACGCCACCGAGTTCGTCACCGGCCTGATCGCCAACATGGGTCTGGACAAGGCGACCGCGCTGCTGAAGGGATTCCGGTCCAACGGGGTAAAGCTCATCGCCGGCAGCTCCACCCGGACCGAGCAGCTGGCCGACGGCCAGTTCGCGGTGCAGCTCGACGGGTACGCACACACGATCGTGAAGTACGTCAAGAAGGGTTCGCCGATCGGCGTACCGCAGCCGCAGCTGCAACCGGTCACCTCGGTGCTCGGGCTGATGGCCGTGACGAAAGGGGCACCGCACCCCAACGCCGCCCGGCTGATCACCGAGTTCGCGCTCACCGCGGACGCCCAACAGGCCTATGCCGCGCAGAACAAGGCCGGCGCGCGCAAGGGCTTCAGCAGCGTCTACAGCCAGGTGCTCGGTGGGGTACAGCCGACACCGCTCGGTCCGACCGCGAACTACGACCAGGCGCGTCAGGTCATCAAGCAGACCCTGGTCGAGGCCTGACATCCGATCCGCACCGCAGGAGAAGACTCGGGTCCGCCCCGCCAGCTGAAGGAGATCGGGATTGGCGCTGTCCGGAGAGCTCATTGAGCCGACAGCCAGCGGGGCACTCGGGCTGCCGCACTCCACGCCAGGGCGGGTCGGGCGCCTGGCCCGGCGGCTGTACCGGGCCGGGCCCGCGGCATGGATTTTCCTAGCGGCCAGCCTGGTGCTCGCGTACCAGGTGCTCGTACCGCTGGTCACCATGATCTGGACGAGCTTCAGCAGTTCGCAACCCGGTGCGGAAGACTTCTTCTCGGCCAGCAGCCTGACCACCTCGAACTACACCCGTGCCTTTTCGGCCGGCTTCGCGCGGGCGGCGGGCAACACCGTGGTCTTCACGGCCGGGGTGACGGTGGTCTCGGCGATACTCGGCGGCTTCCTCGCCTGGGTCGTGGTACGGACGAACACCCCGCTGCGGAGGCTGATCACCGGGCTGTGCCTGATCCGACTGCTGATCCCGGGCGTGCTGCCTACAGTGGCCTGGATCGGCCTGGCCAACCCGAGTACCGGCGTGCTGAACCGGTGGTTGCAGGACTGGATCCCATGGGTGCACGGGCCGGTTCTCAACGTGTACAGCCTGCCGGGCATGATCTGGGTCGAATCGCTCGACGCGTTGCCGCTCACCTTCCTGCTGCTCTCCGCCGCGCTGCGGTCGATGGATCCATCGATGGAAGAGGCATCACTGATCAGCGGTGCGGGCCGGCTGCGTACCGCGTTGCACATCACCTTCCCGGTGATCCTGCCGGCGATCCTGGGTACCCTGATCCTCACCGTCATCCGCGGCTTCGAGACCTTCGAGGTCCCGGTGCTGATCGGCCTGCCGGGGCACATCATCACCTTCGTCGTCGAGGTCTACACCAACACGACCGGCGTGCCCTCAGACACCGGACTCGCGTCCGTCTACGCGGTACTGGTCCTGGCGTTCTGCGTCTGCCTCATCTGGCTGTACAACCGGTTCACCCGCAACACCGCCATGTTCACCACGGTCAGCGGCAAGGCATTCCGGCCTCGCCCGGCCAACCTGGGCCGCGGGCGTTGGGTCACCCTGGCCGCGTCGCTGTTGATTCTGGTGTTCTCCATCGGCCTGCCGCTACTGATGCTGCTCTGGGCGAGCTTCAGCCCGCCGTTCCGGCCGATCCAACCGTTCACCGCGTCGGGGCTCTCCCACTTCACCCTCGCCAACTACGCCGGAGTCTTCCGCAACGACACGACCGTTCGGGCCTTCGTCCACTCCACCTTCCTCGCCGCCGGCGCCGCCGTGATCGTGGTTCTGCTCATCTCGATCGTCGCCTGGGTCACGGTGAAGACGAAGATTCCCGGGCGCAAGCTGCTCGACCATCTCGCCTTCGCCCCGATCGCCATACCCAGCGTCCTGATGGGCGTCTCGTTCCTGTGGTTCTACCTGTCGCTGCCGGTACCGGTCTACGGGACGCTGTGGATCCTGCTGCTGCTGTACGTCGCCCGGTTCACCCCGGTCGCGATGCGGGTCATGTCGGCATCCATGACCCAGATCGATGATGAGCTGATCGAGGCGTCGATGATGACGGGGTCGTCATGGTGGCGCGCTTTCCGTACCGTCGCGTTGCCGCTACTCAAACCCGGACTGCTGGCCTCCGCGCTGTATGTCGGGGTGCTCGCCTTCCGGGAGCTCTCCGCGTCGGTCTTCGTCTACACCGGCGGCAACGAGGTCGTGGGCGTGGCGATGTTCAGCATCTGGGGCGACGGCAGCTTCACCGGTCTGGCCGCGTTCGGCATCCTCGTGCTCCTCGTCGTCGGCGTCCTGTCCCTGGTCGCGGCGATCGTCAGTTCTCGATTCGGAGTAAGGAAATGACCGACAGCCAAGGACGCCAGCGATGATCCGGGTAACGGGCTTGGTGAAGGAGTTCGCCGGGGGTTCGGTCCGGGCCGTCGACGAGGTGAGCTTCGAGGTGCCGACCGGAGAGCTCGTCACTCTCCTCGGTCCGAGCGGCTGCGGCAAGACGACGTCGCTGCGCTGCGTCGCCGGGCTCGAGGAGCCGACGTACGGCCGGATCGAGATCGATGACCGGGTCGTGTTCGACGCCGCCCGCAACATCGCCGTACCGCCGAACAAGCGGCGCATCGGCATGGTCTTCCAGTCCTACGCGATCTGGCCGCACATGACGGTCTTCGGCAACGTCGCCTACCCGCTGCGGACGGCGAAGATGAAGAAGCGGGAGATTCACGAACGCGTGATGGCCAGCCTCGAACTGGTCGGGCTGGCCGACCTCGCACCGCGGGGCGCGCCGAACCTCTCCGGCGGCCAGCAGCAACGTGTCGCGCTGGCCCGGGCGCTGGTGGCTGAACCCGAGGTCCTGCTCCTGGACGAGCCACTCTCCAATCTGGACGCCAAGCTGCGCGAGCAGATGCGCCAGGAGATCCGCGAAATCCAGCAACGGCTCGGCATCACCACGCTCTACGTCACCCACGACCAGATCGAGGCGCTCGCGATCTCCGACATCGTCGGCGTCATGTCCGGCGGGAAGATCGTCGACTTCGGCAGTCCGGAGCGCATCTACCGCGCCCCGAAGTCGAGGTTCGTGGCTCAGTTCATCGGCGTGGCCAACGTCATCGCGGTGAACGACGTACGGCCGGCGTCGGAGAACGGATCGCTGCAGGGCGCGACGCAGATGGGATCGATGTCGTTCCATCCCGACGAGGCGGCCACGCCGACCGGTGGCCAGACCGCCGTGCTGGTACGGCTCGAGGATGTCGAGGTGTCTCGCGAGCGGCCGACCGCGGACCGCAACGTGTGGCGCGGTCGGGTCATCTCGGTGCTGTTCCTCGGCACCCATCTCGACTGCATCCTCGATGTGAACGGGCACCGGCTGCGCGCGCAAGCCGCCCGGCGCACCAAGCTGGAGGTCGGGGAGGAGGTCTGGGTGCAGATCCGGCCGGACCACGCGACCGCGCTCTGCGACGATGTCGCCGGCGACGGTACCGGCGCGCGACCGGCGAAGCCGACCCAGACGGTACCCTCCGCGGTCGCGGGCGCCGCATGACCGGCACCGGCGAATACGTCGTGACCCGCCGCCTCGCGGCCCAGCGGTGGCTGCTCGACGCGACGATCCGCACCGTGGGCGTGGACTGGGACCAGGGCCGTACGCGTTCGGCGCAGCGGCCGTGTGGCCTCGCCGCTGACGGTGATTTCGCCCGGGTCCGGTCCCGGGTGAAGAGGTTCTCCGACATCCACCGCGAGTTCGCGCAGGCGGCCCGATCGCGGGAACAGCGCGCCGAACGGGCTCGCGCCGCGGGGCACCGGGTGGAGAGCCGCGAGCACTGGTTCATCGCGTCCATGTTGTGGGGCTGCGCCGAGTGGCCGCTGTTCGGTCACACCGACCTCTCCGCCCACTACACCGAACGCAAACTCGCCTGCTTCGCCGAGTACATCGCTGTCTGCGCCCATCCGATCCGGCGGGTCGAGATACCGCTCGGCGAACAGACCCTGCCCGGTTACCTGCACCTGCCGCGACAGGTCGACGCACCGTACCCCTGCGTGCTGTCGATCGGCGGGATGGATGGCTTCAAGGAGAAGCGGGTCGCCATGTACGGCGACGAGTTGCTGGAACGAGGCATCGCCCAACTCGTCGTCGAGATCCCCGGCCAGGGTGAGGCGCTGGCCCGCGGAATGCCGATGACTCAGGACAGTACCGCCGCGGCGGGGCGCGCGATCGGGCAGTGGATCCGCCAGCAGCCCGAGCTCGACGCGGACCGGATCGCGGTCTCGGGTACGAGCTTCGGCTCGTTCTGGTCACTGGTCATCGCATCCACCGGCGACCCGTTCGCCGCCTGCGCGGTCGCCGGCGTGGTACATGAGCCGGGTATGCACACCCTGCGGGAATCCGCCTCGCCGACCTTCAAAGCTCGCTTCATGTACATGTGCGGATTTACTGACGAGGACGAGTTCGACGCTTTCGCCGCGAAGCTGGACCTGCGGCCCTACGCCGAGCGGCTGGGCTGCCCGCACCTGGTCGTCGCCGGCGAGGACGACGAACTAAGCCCGATCCGGCACACGTTCGAACTGCTCCCGCACATCAAGTCCCCGGTGTCACTCGTGCTGTACGAAGGCGAGAAGCACAGTGCCGGCGGCGCGTCGTCGAGCACCCAGGGGCCGAACCGGAACCACCTGATCGCCGACTGGCTCGTCGACCGGCTCGCCGGGCGTACCGCAGCCGACTCGTACTCCTATGTGGACGCACGCGGCCAGGTGCAGGAACGCGAGCCGGTATGGCGGTGACCGAGCTGCGGACATTCCCCACCGCCACCGGTGCGTTCAGCGGTGCCGAATACGCCCGGCGGTACGCACTCATCGGCGAGCTGATGCGCGAGCACGAGCTGGCCGCGATCCTGTTCTACGGCACCCGTGGCGGCGGTGACGTGCACTACCTGTCGAACTGGATCCCGTCAGTCGAGGCGTACCTGCTGTGGCCGCTGCACGGTGAGCCGGTGCTCTATGTCCAGCTGGACAACCACTTGCCGCAGGCTCGCGAACTCTCGGTCGTGGCGGACGTGCGCGCGGGCGGCCACGACGAGCGGGGCGCGGTCGACTCGTGCCCCAGCGTCCTGGCCGGCGTACTCGCGCGCGGGCTGCAGCGGGGGCGCATCGGCATCGCGGGCGCGCTGCCGTACCAGGCCCATCAACGGCTGCGCGCCGGGCTGCCCGCGGCCGAGCTGGTCGACGTGTCGGGCGCCGTCCGGCGGGTGCGCTCGATCCGCAGCGACGAGGAGTTCGACCGGATCGCCCGCGCGGCGCGATGCAGTGACCGCGCGATCGAGGCGCTGCAGTGCACGGCGCGGCCCGGCATGACCGAGCTCGATCTGGGCCGGATCGTCGACGAGGCCCAGTCCGGGGATGGTGGCTACACCACGCTGCGGCACATCCTCAGCACGCCGATGGCGACGCCCGCCGCCTGCGTCCCCGCCAAGTACCTCACCGATCGGGTACTGCAGCGAGGCGACGTGGTCGTGGTGGAACTGAGTGCCGGCTGGGGCGGGTACACCGGCCAGGTGCTGCGTACCTTCACCGTCGGGGCGCCCGCCACGCCGTTGTACCGGCGGCTGCACGAGGTCGCTCTGGCCGCGTACGACGCCGCCCGGGCCACCATCCGCGACGGCGCACCGGTCGAACAGCTGCTCGACGCGGTGGAGCTCATCGACGCCGCCGGCTTCACGATCTGCGATGACCTGTTGCACGGAGCCAACCAGTACCCGCCCATCCTGCGTACCCGGCAGACCAGTCACGGCATCCCGCACGGCATGACGTTCAAGCGGGACATGGCCGTGGTGCTGCAACCGAACGTGGTTACCCGCGACGCTCGCGCCGGTGTGCAGTACGGCCAGATGTTGCGTGTCACCGCCGACGGAGTCACCGACCTGCACCACGCGCCCGACGGGCTACTGTCCACAGGAGACAGTGTATGAGGGCCGTCGTCATGCGCGAGTTCGGCGACCCCGACGTGCTGCACGTCGAGCAGGTCCCCGATCCGGTACCGGCCGCAGGCGAGGCACTGGTACGGGTGCACGCGGTGACGGTCAACCAGACACTCGACCTGAAGGTACGCGCGGCGGGCCAGGTACGCGGGACCACACTGCCACATGTGCTCGGTGTCGACCCGACCGGCGTCGTGGTCGATGTGGCCGCCGATGTCACCGGCACCCGGGTCGGCGATCGGGTCGCCGTCCTGCCACACCTGCGCTGCGGGCGATGCGAGTTCTGCACCAGCGGCCGGGAGCAGCAGTGCCCCAACTCGCGGCACATCGGCGTACACCGGTGGGGTGGGTACGCCGAGTACATCGCGGTACCGGCGGCCAATCTGCTGCCGCTGCCCGAAGCCCTGAGCTTCGTCGACGCCGCGGTCGTGTTGCGCCACGCGCCGACCGCGTTCCACCTGCTGCGCGGGCTCGCCCGGGTGGCACCGGGCGACTGGGTACTGGTGATGGGTGCCGCCGGTGGGCTGGGCAGCATCGGCGTACAGGTCGCCAAACTGCTGGGGGCGACGGTTGTGGCCGGTGCGGGAGCCGACGCCCGGGTCGGGCTGGCCCGCCGCAACGGCGCCGACCACGGCGTGAACTACCGGTCCCACGACCTGACCGATGAGGTGCTGCGGATCACCGGCGGGCGCGGCGTCGACGTGGTGTTCGAGAACATCGGCGACCCGGAGCTGTGGCCGAAGGCGTTCGCGACCCTGGCCCAGTCCGGCTGCCTGGTGACCGCGGGCGCGCACGCCGGCGGCAGGGTGGAGCTGGACGTACGCCGGCTGTACGGGCGCCGGCTACGGATCCTGGGTGGGGCCGGCGCCTCGCGCGCGGACATCCGCAGCGCGATCGAGGCCGCCGCCGCCGGTACGCTGCACGCCGTCGTCGACCGGGTGCTGCCGCTGGACGAGGCCGCACAGGCGCACCGGCTCGCCGAGAAGGGTGGCCTGCTGGGCAAGATCGTGCTCGACCCGACCGGGTCGGTGCAGACATGAGCGGGCCGCTGCGGATCAGTACCTTCTCGCGCACGAGCATCATGCTCGCCGCGCAGTACCGCGGTTTCCTGGACGCGGTCGGCCTCACCGTGCAGATCGAGCCGGTGACCGGATCCCGCCAGCAGATGGCCGACCTGATCGCCGGCCGGCACGACATCGCACACACCAACGCGGACAACATCATGCGTTACCGGGCCGCCGGGCACCCGGAGCTGTACGTCTTCCTGGTGCTCGACCGGGGAATCGCCCAGAAGCTGGTGGTGGCGCCGCAGGTGTCCGGCTGGGCGGATCTGCGGGGTGCCACGGTCGGCGTCGACGCACCGGACTCCGGCTACGCGTTCGTACTCTACGAGCTGCTGCGCCGGCACGGGATCGAGCCAGGCCAATACAACGTACGGGCGCTGGGCGCCACCGGCCTGCGGCTTGCGGCATTGCGGCGGGGCGAAGTGGCGGCGGCGATGCTGAGCCACCACCACGAGGCGAGCGCGCTGGATGGTGGGTTCCGGGTCCTGGCCGCGAGCAACGACCACTTCGCCGACCTGCCCGGGATGACCGCGGCGACCACTCGTAGCTGGGCCGGGCAGCACAAGCGGGTGCTGAGCGACTACACCGCGGCTCTGGTCGACGCGGCGGCCTGGGCGATCCGGCCGGAGAACCACGAGGACGTGGTCCGCCTCGTCGCCGACGCTTCGGGCCTGGCGCCGGCCCAGGCCCGCCGGCTACTGGATATCGAGACCGGAAGCCGCACCGGCGTGGTCACTACCGTAGCCGATGCCGCCGAGAGCCTGGCCCGCACCGCGGCGCTGCGCCGCCAGTACACCGGTGCCGAACCATCCGGGTACTTCGACCCGTCGGTCCTCGCCGCCGCATTCGAGAGGAGGTCGGCCGACCGATGACCGGGCTGTCCGCCATCGACGTCCACGTCCACATCCACGACGAGCGCGCGCTTGCCCTGCGCGGGCCGGAGGCGGCCCGCAAGTTCGAGGAGAAGGCGAGGTATTTCAAGCGCCAGGCCCGGCACCTCTCGGTGGACGAGCAGGCCGAGCAGTACCGGGCACGCAACATGATGGCCATCCTGATGAACAGCAGCGACGAGTCGGTCACCGGCATCAAGGCGGTGCCGAACGACTTCGTGGCGGAGACCGTCGCACGCTTCCCCGACGTGTTCATGGGAATGGGCGCCATCGATCCCTGGCAGGGCGAGCTGGCGCGGCGCGAGATCGTCCGGATCAAGGAGTTGGGCCTGCACGGCATCGGCGAGCTCAACCCGGCGCGCCAGCACTTCTACCCGAACGACCCGCGGTTCTATCCACTGTGGGAGGAGGCCCAGGCGCAGCAGCTGCCGATCCTGTTCCACAGTGGATACGCCGCCGCCGGGTCGGGTACCCCTGGCGGCGGTGGCGTCAAACTCAAGTACTGCCAACCGTTGCTGCTCGACGACCTCGCCGCTGACTTCCCCGACCTGAAGATAATCTGCGCGCATCCGTCGTGGCCGTGGACCGCGGAGAGCCTGGCGATCGCGCGGCACAAACCGAACTTCTACATCGACCTGTCCGGGTGGGCGCCCAGATACTTCCCGCAGGAGTTGGTGACTCAGGTCAACAGCATGATCCCGGAGAAGGCACTGTTCGGCTCGGACGCCCCGTCGCTGCCGCTCGATCGCTGGCTGGCCGAGTTCGAGCAGCTGCCGATCAAGCCGGAGGTCCGCTCGAAGATCCTGCTGACCAATGCCGGAAAGCTGTTCGGCATCAAGGGCGCGATGGCATGACCACGGCGTTGCCGTTGCGGCACATCCGGGTACTCGACCTCGGGCAGTACATCTCCGGACCGTGCGCGGGGGTGCTGCTCGCCGAACTCGGTGCCGATGTCGTCAAGGTCGAACCGCCGGCGGGCGACCCGTTCCGCAAGTGGGAATCCGGTGGCCTGAACGCCACCTTCGTCGCGTTCAACCGGGGCAAGCGCAGCGTGGTACTCGACCTGAAGGCGGAGCCCGACCGCGCTCGGCTGCTCGCCCTGGTCCGCCACGCCGATGTGCTGATCGAGAACTTCCGGCCCGGCGTGATGGACCGGCTCGACCTCGGCTACGAGGCGCTGCACCGGGCGAACGAGGCGCTGGTGTACTGCAGCGTCACCGGTTTCGGCGCCGGCGGTCCGTACGCGGCGATGCCGGCCTATGACGGTGTGGCGCTGGGCTACAGCGGGATGGCGGGACTGCTGCTGGATCCCGACGACCCACGGCTGCGCGGGCCGGCGCTCGCCGATGCGATCACCGGGCACACGGCGGCGCTGAACATCCTCGCCGCGTTGCTTGCCCGCGCCGGGTCCGGCGGGCAGCGGCTGGAGGTGAGCATGCTCGGCGCCCTGGTGCATTTCCTGCACTCCGCGGTGGCGAAGAAGATCGTCGAGGGGCGCGAGGAGGGACCGTACCTGCGCCCGCACAGCTCCGGCGCGTTCGTCTTCACCGCGGCCGACGGCCGGGCACTGCTGATCCATCTCTCCTCTCCACCGAAGTTCTGGGAGTACCTGTGCCGCGCGGTCGGGCGTCCAGAACTGCTCGACGACCCGCGGTTCCAGCGGCGCAGCGACCGGCAGGCGAACTACGAGAAGCTGCGGGCAGAGTTGAGACCGACATTCCTGGGCCGCACCCGGGACGAGTGGCTCGCGGTGCTGCAAACCGAACAGGTCCCGTGCGCACCGATCAACACCGTCGGCGAGGCGCTCGACGACGACCAGATGCGGTATCTCGGCATCATCGACACGATCGAGGAGGCCGGTATCGGTCCGATGCCGCGGATCCGGCCACCGGCCTGGTGGGACGGCGCGCCGCTACCCGCCGTCGACCGCGCTCCCTTCCTCGGCGAGCACACCGACTCCGTACTCGCCTCGCTCGGGGCGCAGCAGCGATGACGAACCAGGCGCCACGGCCGGTACGCCGGGTGGTCACCGGCCACGACCGCGACGGTACGGCCACCGTGCTCGTCGACGCGCCGGCGACCAACGTGAAGAGCCCTGCGCCCGGGCAGTTCTCCACGCTGATGTGGTGCACCGAGCAGAGTCCCGCCGCGATCCCGATCGGGCGCCAGATCGAGGACATGGGCGCTCGCCGGCTCGGTACCTATCCACCCGAGCGGGGTACCCGGTTCATGCTCGCCGAGTATCCGCCGGGCAACCTCCCGCGCCGGCATCGCACCGAGACGATCGACTACATCGTCGTCCTGTCCGGCACCATCGTGCTGGAGCTCGATGGCGGGCAGGCGGTCACCATCCATGCCGGCGACGTGGTTGTGCAGCGCGGCACGTACCACGCCTGGCGCAATCCCGGACCCGAGGTGTGCCGCATGGCATTCGTACTGGTCGACGCCGAACCGCTCGGCATCGGCGAGCCGTTGCCCCGCGAGGCTGGCTGAGCCAGTGCTGTTCGGCTTCAGGGAGGTGACCTTCGGCCCTGAAGCGGCCGGGTGGTGCCACCATAACGTCACCTCGTGGGAAGGCCGGCTCGGGTTCTGGCAAGGGCTGATCAGGGTATCCGCGACATCGATGGTCTGTTCAGCCCGGTGCGCGGTGGCCGCATGTCGCAGTCCATTGTGGACCAGATCAGGACGTTGATGCGCGAGGGTCGCCTCAAGCCAGGCGATCGGCTTCCGAGCGAACGTGCGATGTGCGAGGCGTTCGGCGTCAGCCGGGTCACCGTACGCGAGGCACTGCGAATCCTCGAGGCGAGCGAACTCATCGAAATCAGGGTCGGTGCGCGCGGTGGCGCGATGGTGATCGAACCGAGCCACGCGCGGATGAGGCAGGACATCGAGGATCTCGTTGCCCTCGGTTCCCTGACCGGCGCGCAGCTGACCGAGGCGGTACTGGAGATCCTGGCCGAAGCCCTCCGGCACCCCCTCCCGCACGCCACATCGCAACGCCCGCCGGCCGGTGGCGAGGACCGGCCGCGCCGCCGGCCGGCGACCGGTCGGCGCA
>JAFMQQ010000758.1 GCA_017354595.1 Micromonosporaceae bacterium | reverse complement strand
CGGTGTGGGACCGCGGCACCGACCCGATGCACCGCCTCCAGGTCACCGGTGGCTACGACGCCTACAACCGACCAGCCTCCACTGTGGACATCGCCGTACCGCGGGGCCGCGATCCGCGGCGCACGGACCCGGCCGATTCGGCCGAGCCGTACCTCGCCACCCACACCGTCACCACCTACGCGACCCGCGACGACGGTACCGGTTACCTGCTCGACCGGGTCACCTCGGTCGCCCGTCGCGAGCTGGTCGCCAGCACCGCGGTGACGGCGGTCGCTCTGGCCGGCGCCGCGCTCGCCGGTACCGCCACGGAGAACCTGCGGGCACTGGCGTTCACGTTCTACGACGGGCCGCCAGGCGCCGGTCCGTCAGCCCCGGCCGACCAGCTGGGCGGGCTGCCCTTCGGGCAACTCGGCGACCACGGCCTCGTGGTGCGCACCGAACAACTGGCCATCACCCCCGAGCAGCTCACCGCCGCCTGGCAGCCGGGTGACGGCGGCCCGCCACCGTACCTGCCGGCCGGCGGTACGGCACCGGGGAGCCTGCCGAGCGACCGGTATCCGGCCGCGTTCGCCGCCGACCTGGCGCCCTACGCCGGCTACACCTGGCATCCCGCCGGCACCGACCCGGCCACCGCCGCCACCTATGTTGCCGGGTACTACATCCAGGCGGCCCGGCACGCGTACGACATCCAGACCGGCCCGGCCGGGCGCGGGCTGCCGGTGGCGAGCCGCGATCCGCTCGGCCACGACACCACCATCGGCTACGACACCTACCAGCTGCTGCCGGCAACCGTCACCGACCCGCTGGGCCTGACGCACACCGCGGCCTACGACTACCGCACCCTGCACCCCGCGCAGATCACCGACGCCAACGGCAACCGGGTCCAGGCCGGCTACACGCCGCTCGGGCTGCCGGCCTGGACGGCCAACACCGGCAAGGACGGCGCGAACGAAGGCGACACACCCGAGCAGCCCGGCACCCGGTACCTGTACCAGCTGACCGCCTACGACGACAGCGCCTCAGCGGCCACCCGCCAACCGATGTCGGTGACGACGCTACGCCGGGTCCAGCACCGCTGGTCCATTGTGGAGGCTGAGAATGCCGCGCGGGCCGCGGCGGGGCAGCCGCCGCTGACCGACCCGGAGATCGCGGCGCTCTTCCCACCCGACGAACCCGAGACCCACCCGGAGCGCTTCGTCCGGACCAGCGAGTACAGCGACGGCTTCGGTCGGCTGCTGGAAGCACGTACCCAGGCCGATACCCTCGTGCTCGACGACCTCGGCCTGACCGGCGACCAGAGCGCGGCCGGGGGACCGGCCGTCGCCCACCGCGCCGACCCGACCGGCCCCGCGCCGGTGACCATCTCCGGCTGGAGACGCTATGACAACAAGGGGCGGGTCATCACCGCGTACGAGCCCTTGTACAGCACCGGGTACGACTACCAGCCGGCCGACGCGGGCGTGCTGGCGACGCTGGCCAGGGTGACCACGCGGTACGACCCGCGCGGCATCCCGCTGGTGGTCACCGGCCCGGACGGCTCGCAGACGCGTACCGTGCCGGGTGTACCCACCGATCTGTCCAATCCGGACAGTTATGCGCCGACCCCGTGGGTCGCCTACCACTACGACCCGGACGACAACGCCGGGCGTACCCACCCCACGACCAGTACCGGGTACGCCGCCCAGTACAACACGCCGGCCAGCGTCACCGTCGACGCGCTCGGGCGCGCGGTACAGCACACCCAACGCCTGACTGCGTCGGACGCCGGCGCAGCGACCACCGTCACCGCGTACGACATCGACGGAAACGTCACCTCGCTCACCGACCCGCTGGGGCGTACCGCCGCCAGCACGGCCTACGACGCGCTCAACCGGGCCTGGCGCCATACCGGTCTCGACACGGGAACCGTGCGTACCGTCCTCGACCCGGCCGGCGGGATCGTCGAAGCCCGGGACGACAAAGGCGCGCTGACGCGGCACGGGTACGACGCCGGCCACCGGCCGACCCGGGTATGGGCGGCCGACCGTGCCGGCCAGCCACCCACGCTCCGCCAGGTCACCGTGCACGGCGACGCACCCGACTCCGGCTTGTCCACTGTGGATGCTGCAGCGGCCAACCTGCTCGGCCGGCCGTACCGTGGCTACGACGAGGCCGGTGCAGTCACCATGCCCGGCTACGACCTGGACGGCAACCTGGTCGCCCGGGCGCGACAGACCCTCCGGGTCGACCTGCTGCTCGCCGCGCTGCCCAGCACCGCCGGCAGCTGGGACGGCACGGCGTATGTAGTCGACTGGCAACCCGATCCCGGCCAGACCCCCGACCAGCACGCCAGCGCGCTGCTGG
>JAFMQQ010000757.1 GCA_017354595.1 Micromonosporaceae bacterium | reverse complement strand
ACGAGATCAACCGCGCGGCCGCGAAGACGCAGTCGGCTCTGCTCGAGGTGATGGAGGAGCACACGGTCACAGTGGACGGTTCGGCGTACCAGGTGCCGGCGCCGTTCCTGGTTGTGGCGACACAGAACCCGATCGACCTGGACGGCACGTACCGGCTGCCGGAGGCGCAGCTGGACCGGTTCCTCATCCGCACCGGGCTGGGCTACCCGGAGGTCGAGGAGGAGCTGGGTGTGTTGCGCCCGGGCGGGCTGGCGGGTGTGGTCGCCAACGTGCCGACGGTGACCTCACCCGAGGAGGTGAGCCGGGCGAGCGCGGTGCTGCGGACGGTGCATGTCGCCGAGTCGCTGCTGCGCTACATCCGGGCGGTGGGCGAGGTGACCCGCGCCGACGGCCGGCTGCGGCTGGGCGCCAGTACCCGTGCCCTGCGCGCCCTGGTGCGCTGTGCCCAGGCGTACGCGGCGGCGCAGGGCCGGCACTATGTCATTCCGAACGACCTGCAGCGCCTGGCCGAGCCGGTACTCGCGCACCGGCTGATGCTCACCCGCGAGGCGCAGCTCAGTGGTGCCAGTACCGCGAAGGTGGTCGGCGAAGCGCTGACCGCCATCGAGGTGCCGCGACCGTCGGCGGATTAGGCGGACCAGGCGGACTGATGGAGCGGACACGTTGGAGCAAGCCCGAGGGAGGCGTGTTGTTGTGCGGCGTTGGTCGGTGAGCCGGCGACTGCTGGCTGAACTGTGCCTCGTCCTGGTCGTCGGCGGGCTGGTCGCCGGGGTTGTCATCGGCAGCGGCCTGTCCGTGACGAAGGTCGACGTACCCAATGTGCTGACCTGGCTTTCGACTCGGCACGGCGACGTCGTTCAGGTCAACCCGTACCGCGGAACGCAGGACCGGCTGAAGATCGGCCAGCCCGGCGACACGCTCCAGGTGGTGCAGAACGGCAAACAGCTCATCGTGTATGACACCACGACCGGGAAGATGACCTTCATCGACCTCACCACGCTGACGATGAGCGGGCAGCGGCAGGGCCCGGCCGGCGAGGGTGGGCTCAAGGTGCTGCTGGGCGACGCCATCTTCGTGGCGGACCCGAAGTCCGGCACCGTGGTCGCCCTGGATCCGCTGACCGCGTCCACCGTGGCTGCCTGGCAATCCCCGGGCGCGCTGGCCGATGTGGCGATCAGCGGCGCCGGCGACCGGCTGTTCGCGATCGACGCCCACGGCACCGAAACCACGCTCGGGTACTCGGGTACCGCCTTCGCGGTGCAGGGAAAGCGGGAGATCGCCGGTGCGGGTGGGCATGCCGTGCTGGTCGGCAACCCGTCCGGGTTCACCGTCCTGGATGGAGGGTCGCATCTGGTCGGGCAGTTCGACACCGGGTCGCAGGACCGGACCGGCGTTGTACCGGCGGTGGACGACCCCGTGCTGGCGCCGGTGACGAGCTCGTCCACATTGGTCGGTGCCACCTCGACCACCAGCGACAGCCTGGTTCTGGTGCGTGAGGATCGGGACGTGACGGTCTCCCTCGCCGGCTCCGGCTGCATGCCCGAACGGCCGGCGGTGTACCAGTCGAAGGTGTACCTGCACTGCCGCGGCGCCAACAAGGTGCTGGTCTTCGATCGCGATGGGCGTCAGGTCGGGCCGATCCCCAGCCCGACCGGTGCCTCGGAGATGGTGGACAACGGCGACATGCTGTTCATCAACTTCCCCGGCGACGACAGCGCGGTCGTGGTCGACCAGAACGGCGCTGTCCGGCAGTTGAGCACCGATGCTCCGTCGGTTCCGGCGCGCGACCTGAACGCCGCGCCGACCACGGTACCCAGCCAGGGCGACCGGGGCGCCAACCGCGGGCCGCAGCCGCCGCAGGCCACCCATCGACAACCGACCAACCCCAGCAACGGCGGGCAGGGCACGAATGCGCCCCGGCACAGCCCCCGGACCAATGCCAGCGCCAACGGCACGCCGTCGGCGGACCCGTCCGGTACCGCCGACCCGACCACGACGCCCAGCCCGGTGTCGAGCCCGGTGCCGTCCGGCGGGACACTGAGCGACGGGCCGACCGCGGAGCCCCCGAGCCCGACCCAGCCCAGCCCGACCAAGGCGAGCCCGCCGCCGGATCCGGCCACCTACACGCCTACCGGCGTCGTCGCGCAGGCGATCGACAACAGCTGGATCCAGCTCACCTGGACGCCGCCACCGGCCGGCGCACCGCAGCTGTACCGGTACCTCGACGCGGCGACCGGTGCCGAGTTGGGTAGCACCGCCGCGCCGGGCGGCCAGAACAGCGCCACCATCACCACGGTCCCGCCGGGCACGACACTCTCCATTGTGGTCGAAGCGACCTACCCGG
>JAFMQQ010000175.1 GCA_017354595.1 Micromonosporaceae bacterium | reverse complement strand
ATGGCGCGGCTGGTCGCCGAGGGGGTGGACCTCACCGACGAGGCAGCCGTAGAAGCGTGGCTGCGCGCGTACAACGCGGATGGCGAGCAGCGCTAGCCCGAAGCGGTGAGTTCCGCTAGCTGGCCGGGCCGAGCCGCCGTCGGTACGTGCTGAGGGTGAAGCCGAGGACCGACCGGAAGTCGTTGGCGAGATGGGCATGGTCGGTGTATCCGAGGTCGGCCGCGACCGTCGCCAGGTTCGCACCCGGGTCGGTACGCAGGCGTTCGGCGGCCTCCTGCAGCCGGCGCCGGCGGATCATCGCCGCCGGCGGTAGTCCGACGTACCGGCGCGCGAGCCGTTGCAGCGTCCGGGGCGACACATGCAGGCGCGCCGCCGCGTCCGCCACCGTCAGCACGCCCGGGTCGCCGTCGATCAGCTCCGCCATGGCGTTGGCGAGCAGCGCTTCCCGGTCCGGCGCGGGTACCACCTCGACCAGCCAGTCGCAGAACGCCGTTACGGCGCGCCGGTGGCGGTCCGGCCGGCCGGCGGTACCGTCCATCGCAGCCCGCACCCGCCGGCCCAGCTCGGGCAGGTCCACCGGCCGGTACGTGTCCCGCAGCGCGGCCGGGTCGGCGGCGAGGAACGGTACCGCCGCCGGCCGCAGCAGCGCACCGACCGCCCAGCCGGTACCCCGCAGGTCGCGGTACGAGCTGCGGGTGGCCGGGCCGGCGAAGCCGACCAGCTCCGGCTCCACCACCAGGTTGCAGGCCGGGAACGAGATCAGGTGCTGGCGGGAGGATCGGCCGGGGGCCAGGCGCCACTCCGGGATCCAGAACCACCGGACCAGCGAGGCCACCCGGTCCGGTGCCGGGATCCGGTGGAAGGTGGGTAGCCGGGCCGGATACAACACCCCCCGGACCGAACCCACCCGGCCAGGGTACGCGGCTGTCGCGTATCTCCAAGCCGGTGCGCGGCGCCGGTACCTAGCATCGGGCCATGACTGAGACTGAGACCGTCACGGCCGCGGATGGCGCGTACACCACCAACGGCACACCGAAGGGGGCGACGAGCCTGACGCCCTTCCTGGTCATCCCGCACGCCCGCGGAGCGATCGACTTCTACCGCGAGGTCTTCGGCGCCCGGGTGGTGGATGTGACCGAGATGGGCGGCACCATCGCGCACGCCGTACTCGACTTCGGCAACGGGCTGCTGCAACTGGGTGAGCCGATGCCCGACCTCGGGCTGGTACCGCCGCCCGAAGGTGACGGCGACTGCTACTCCCTCGGGCTGTACTGCCCCGACGTTGACGCCACGGTCACCCGGGCCGAGGCGGCCGGTGCGACCATCCGCGAAGCACCGTCCACATTCGTCTCCGGTGACAGGTTCGCCAGCATCCGGGACCCGTACGGCGTGCGCTGGTCGGTGCTGACCAGGGTCGAGGATCTGTCCGAAGTGGAGAGTGCCCGGCGGGTCGCCGAGTGGGCCGCGCAACAGAGTTGACGCGAGCGCAAGGCCGGCGGTCAGCCGCCGCCGGTCAGCCGTTGGGCAACAGGTACCGGCGCAGGGTCTGCGCCGCGTGGTCCGCGTCCTGTTCGGTGTTGTAGACGTGGAACGACAGCCGCAGCCGGCCGGCCCGCATCGCCCCGGCGATCCGCGCCGCACGCAACGCCTCCGCCGCACCGGCATCGACCGCGAGGCTGACGATCGCCGAGTCGCCCGGCGGGAGGCCGGCACCGGCGCGGAACCGGTTGGTCAGCCGGACCGCGTGCTCGTGCAGGGCCCGCGGGCCCACCCCGGCCAGCAGATCCAGCGCCGGCGCCGCGCCGACCCATGCGTGCCACACCGGCGAGAGGTCGTACCGGCGCGCATCGGCCGCCAGGCGCAGCGGCGCGCCGTAGATGCTCGTCCAGCGGTCGGCCCCGGCGTACCAGCCTGAGGTGTGCGGTACCAGCTCGTCGAGCAGCTCTGGCCGGACGGTGAAGTACGCGGCACCGCGCGGTGCCAGCAGCCACTTGTACCCGCTGCAGACCGTGTACGCGAACCGGCTCGCGTCCACCGGCAGCCAGCCGGCCGCCTGGGTCACGTCCAGCAGCACCCGGGTACCGGTGGCGGCGGCCGCCGCCGCCAGCGCGGCGAGGTCGGCCACGGTACCGTCGGCGGACTGTACCGCCGAGACCGAGACCAGCGTGGTCCGCGGGGTGATCTGTTCGGCCAGCCGGTCCAGTGGCACCTCGCGTACCCGTACCCCGCGGGCCTGCTGGCTGTGGAACGGGAACAGGATGCTGGTGAAGTCGCCGGCGGCGGTGAGCACCTCGGCATCATCGGGCAGGGACGCCGCGACGAGGCCGGCGAAGCCGGAGGCCTGGCTGCCGACCGCGACCGAGTCGGCCGGGACACCGACGAGTGCCGCATATCCGCGCCGGGCCGCATCCAGCGGTGCGTCGTACCCGGCCGGCTCGGCCGTCCCGTTACGCCACTGTTCCAGCGCGGCGCTGACGGCCGCGTGGGCGCGCCGGGGCGCCAGACCGAAGGTCGCCGTGTTCAGGTACGTCACCTCGGGGTCGAACTCGGCCCGCGCCCGGGCGAGCGGGTCGGTTGCGGGCTGGGTGCCGATCACCCATCCCACGATGCCCGGCCGGAGTTCGTTGGACCAGGCCGAATTGGCACCACGGCTAAAAGCTGTGCTTTGATGCGGCCGTGAGCGAGAGGACCGAACCGGTCGACCCGCGCCGGCTACTGATCTTCCGCGAGGTGGCCCGGTGCGGGTCGCTCTCCGGCGCGGCGTCGGCCCTCGGCTGGACCCAGCCCGCCGTCGGGCAGCACCTGCAGCGGCTGGAGCGCGACCTGGGGGTACCGCTGGCCCTGCGGAGCACCCGCGGAGTGGCCCTCACCGAGGCGGGCCGCTGCCTGCTGGAGCACGCCGACGCGGTCGCCAGCCGGCTCGCCGTCGCCGCCGACCAGATGCGGGCACTGCGTACGCTGCGCGCCGGCACGCTGCGCGTGGTCGCCTTTCCCTCCGCGTCGGCCACCCTGATCCCGCCGGCCCTGGCGGCGCTCGCCGGGCAGGCGCCCGGCCTGGATGTCCGGCTCAGCGAGCAGGAGCCGCCCGAAGCCAGGCAGAGCGTGCTGGCCGGCGACGCGGACCTGGCCCTGCTGTTCCAGTACCCGGGCGACCGGGCGGAGGACCAGCACCAGGACCTGACCTCGGCGAGGCTGCTGGACGACCCGATCTACGCGGTCCTGCCGGCCGGCCAGGCGGGCCGGATGCGGGAGCCGGTCGACCTGGCGCGGCTCGGCGGAAAGCGCTGGGTGGCCGGCTGCCCGCGCTGCCGGGCGCATCTGGTCACGCTCGCCACCGCCGCCGGCTTCCACCCCGACATCCGGCACTCCACCGACGACTACGTGGTGGTGCAGAACCTGGTCGCGTCCGGGTTCGCGGTGGCGCTACTGCCCGGCCTCGCCCTGGCGGCGGTACCCAACGGCAGGGTACGGGCGCTGGCGGTGCGGGGCCGGCCGGTACGCCGGATCAGCGTGGTCTGCCGCCGCGAGGCGGGCGAGTCGCCGCCGGTACGGGCCTTCATCCAGGCACTGACCTCCACTGTGGAGAGTCAGCGGGCCTGATCGGCTATGCCGCCGGCTCGTTCGCGGCCGGGTCTATCACGCAGTCGGGCCCGGGGTAGACCAGGTTCTCGTGCCCGTCGGGGAAGCGCACCACGTATGGTGGTCCACCCTCCGCGCCGCGTACCTCGATGATCTCCCCGATCCGTTCCCTGGTGCCCACCGTGCGGCTGTGTACGTGAAGCCGATCGCCGACACTGGCTCGCATGTCGATCGCCTCCCTGGCAAGACTGGGATCCGCCCATCATCCCAAAGCAGGCCGGCCACGTCAGGTGCCGAAGTGCCGGTTCCGCAAGCGTCAGGAGGGGGTGACAGTGACCGTCCCAGGTGTGGACCCACCGGGCGAGGTCGTCCGCACCCGCTCGCGGACCAGGATCCACAACGCCTTCACGCCGTCCCGCCAGGTGATCTTCTTGCCCTCCTCGCGGGACCGGGCGTGGTAGCTGATCGGCACCTCGTATGGCCGTACCCCGCGGCGCAGCAGCTTGCCGGTGACCTCCGCCTCCATCCCGAACCCGCGGGACCGCACATCCAGCGACCGGTAGGTCTGGACCGGCATCAGCTTGAAGCACGTCTCCAGGTCGCCCAGGTAGCAGTTGTAGAGGACGTTGGCGACCAGGGTGACCGCCTTGTTCCCCATCACGTACCAGAACGAGAAGGAGCTGTGGCTGCCGAAGGTGCGGTTGCCGTAGACCACGTCGGTGCGGCCGTCCAGCACCGGCTCCAGCAGCCGGGGGATGTCCTTCGGGTCGTACTCCAGGTCGGCGTCGAGGATGACCAGGTACTCCCCGGTGGCGCTGCGCACCGCGGTGCGGATCGCCGCACCCTTGCCGAGGTTGCGCTCGTGCCTGATCACCCGTACCCGCGGGTCGTCCACCCGATCCAGGATCGCCGCGGTGCCGTCCTGGCTGCCGTCATCGACGGTCACCAGCTCCACCTCGCACGGGTAGTCCACGGCGAGGGCCTGCTTGAGCGCCTCCCCAAGCCGGGCCTCCTCGTTGTAGACCGGCATCAGGATGGACAACTTCACCGCTCACTCCGACCTCAGGAGACTGGACTGCAACAGCGTACGGCCTGGCCGGGCCGGTTGGGAAACCACCGGTCAAGCACACCCGTACGGGTCGCGATAGCCTCGGTCGGACGGGTAAGAGACTCGCGGAGGAGCAGGGCATGACCCAGGACGCGCGCCCCGGTGACCAGCGACCCGACGGAGCCGGCCAGGAACCCCGTACCGTCGTGGTGGTGGGCCCGGACGGTCAGCCGGTCGGCACGATGTCCGTACCGGAGGGCGCGGAGACCGACCGGGAGGATCCGGCGACCCTGGTCGAGCAGCCCGCCAAGGTGATGCGGATCGGCACGATGATCAAGCAGCTGCTGGAGGAGGTCCGCGCCGCTCCGCTGGACGAGGCCGGACGGCAGCGGCTGACCGAGATCCACCGCCGGTCCATCACCGAGCTCGAGGATGGTCTCGCTCCCGAGCTGCGCGAGGAACTCGAACGGCTGACGCTGCCGTTCGACGAGGGCAACACGCCGTCCGAGCCGGAGTTGCGGGTCGCCCAGGCACAGCTGGTCGGCTGGCTGGAGGGGCTGTTCCACGGCATCCAGGCGGCGCTGGTCGCGCAGCAGATGGCCGCCCGGCTGCAACTGGAGCAGATGCGCGGCCGGCCGGCGCTGCCCAGTGGCATCCCCGGTCTCGGCCAGCTCGGCCAGCCCGGGCAGCAGGGCGAGCAGGGCGGCGGCCGCACCGGCCAGTACCTGTGACCGCAGACCGCGGTGCAGTTGCGCGCGGATAGCGCGCCAGCGGCCGGGACAGATGTCCTAACGAACCGCGGATCGACGAATCTGCTCCCGGCCGGGTCGCTTCCCTACCGTCAATCCATGAATGATTCGGCGGTACGCCTGCATAAGGCGGCCAAACACTTCGGTGCGGTACGCGCGGTGGACGGCGCCGACCTCGCGATCGCCCAGGGCGAGACGGTCGCCCTGCTCGGACCCAACGGCGCCGGCAAGTCCACCGCGATCGGCATGATGCTCGGGCTCGCCCGGCCCGACTCCGGCAGCGTCGAACTCTTCGGCACCTCGCCGGCCCGGGCGGTACACGCCGGATGGGTCGGCGCCATGCTGCAGGACGGCGGGTTCGTGCCGAGCGCGACCGTACGCGACCTGGTGGAGTTGGCCCGCGCCCAGTACCCGCACCCGCTGCCGACCCGGCAGATCCTCGCCACGGCCGGGCTGACCGACCTGTCCCGGCGCCGGCTGGACAAGCTCTCCGGTGGGGAAGCGCAGCGAGCCCGGTTCGCCTTCGCGCTCGCCGGCGACCCGCGGCTGCTGGTGCTGGACGAGCCGACCGCGGCGATGGACGTGGCGACCCGGCAGGCGTTCTGGGCGGCGATGCGGCGCTACTCGGCGAGCGGGCACACGGTGCTGTTCGCCACCCACTACCTGGAGGAGGCCGACCAGTACGCCGACCGGGTGGTGGTACTCGCGCACGGGCGGGTCATCGCGGACGGCACCGGTACCGAGATCAAGAGCGTGGCCGGCGGGCGTACCGTCCGGTTCGATCTGGGTGGCGGGGATACCGCTGGACTGGACGCGCTGCCCGGGGTGCGGGCGGTGGAGGTACACGGCGAGCGGGCGACGCTGCGCACCAGCGACGCGGACGCGACCGTACGCTCGCTTGTCCACAGTGGACGTATATTCACCGGCCTCGAAGTCACCGGGGTCGGCCTGGAGGAGGCTTTCCTCACTCTGACCGCGGAGAAGGTGCCGGCATGAGAAGTTACCTGATGTTCGAGCTGCGCCGGCTGGTACGCGAGCCGAGACTCTTCCTGTTCACCGTCTTCATGCCGGTGGTGACGTACGTCGTCTTCACCGGGGTGGGCGGCCTGGCCGGCCAGTCGGAGGGGATCGCGGTCGCTGCCGCGCTGATGATCGGGATGGCCGGGTACGGCGCGATGATCGGCGTACTCTCCATCGGCGTCGGGGTATCCATGGAGCGGACCCTCGGTTGGCTGCGCCAGCTGCGGCTGACCCCGCTGCGTCCGGCACAGGTGGTCGCGGTGAAGGCGCTGGTCGCCACGCTCTGCTCCATCCCGTCGGTGGTGGCGGTGGGC
>JAFMQQ010000756.1 GCA_017354595.1 Micromonosporaceae bacterium | reverse complement strand
CCGTCGCCGCTCCGGTGCGGGACCGCTCCGGCCGGGTGGTCGCTGCGGTGAATATCGCGATCCACCTGACCGTCTGGAACGCCTCGGTCGAATCCGTGGTACGGCGCCTGGAGTGCCCGCTACGGCACACCGTCGCTGAGATCTCGGCCCGGCTCGGGTACCGCACCGACTGAGCCGATGGGGCGCGACCGGCTCCCACCCGGTTCGGATATCTGGAACGACGTGTTGAGCAGGCCGCCGGGCAGGTCGAGATGGCTCGCGCTGGCGGGCCAAACGGTCTCGCCGGGCACGCGGCCGATCCACCGCGCCCGGCATGGAGTCACCGCCCGGGGACTGGGACGTCAGGGCCGAGGCTCGCGCCGGTTGCCCGCGTCCGGAGCAGGTCTATCACGTCGCGGATGCTCATCTCGATGCGCCCGTAGACCCGGGGGTTGAGCAGTAGCGTGCCGTCGAAGTCGCCGGCCGCAGCGAAGATCGCGACGGGTACGGTCAGCGCCTGGAAGAAGCCGAACAGCGGCCGCAGCGCGTGCTCCAGGGCGAGCGCGTGGTGCTCGCCACCGCCGGTGGCGGCAAGCAGGACCGGCTTGTTGGCCAACGCGTACTGCTCGACGAGATCGAAGAAGTGCTTGAACATACCCGGGTACGAGCCACGGAAGATCGGCGTCGCGGCGACCAGCAGGTCGGCCTGCTCCGCAAGCCGGAGCGCGGCCTCCACGTCGGGGCTCACCTCGTCGCGCCCGAGGGCTCCGGTGAACCCCGGCCCCAGCCGGTACACATCGATATAAGTCGTATCGATGGATATCATCCCCCTGAGGGTGTCGAGGATGACATCGACGAGACCCATGGTCTTGGACTGCCGGTTCGGGCTTCCGTTGATGACGACCACTCGCAGTGTGGCACTGGCCACCGGCTCGGCCGGGGTGGCAGCAACGGTGGGGGAGGCGTCGGTCATGCCCGCACCCCGGCGCTCACGGTGGCCTCGCGGCGTACGACCGGCGCGACCTGTGTACCGAGCCGTTCGATCGCTTCGAGGTGCTCCTTCTGCGGCATGCCGCCAAAGCCCATCTGGATGATGGCGCGGTTCACGCCGTACAACTCGTGGTAGGTGAGGAGCTTGTCGATGACCTCCTGTGCTCCGCCCACCAGCAGGCCAGCCGCTGGCGAGGCCTGTGCGTCGAAGACGTTGCGTGGCAACAGGATCCCGCGGCCCCGCTGGTGGTTGTTGTCGGACATGCCGCGGGCGAAGTACGGGTACATCGTGTCCCGCGCATGCTGGCTGGTCCGCCCGACGTAGCCGTGCGCGTTGATGCTGATCGGCAACCGGTTCGCGTCGTGGCCCGCCTGTTCGGCGGAGGCGCGGTACAGCTCGACAGTCTGCCTGTGCTGGGTCAGCGGTCCCAGCAGTAGCGCCAGTGCCATGGGCAGGCCGAGTCGGCCGGTGCTGATCGCGGACGCCGGCGATCCGCCGACACCGACCCAGATGGGGAGGGTGTCGCCGTCCGCGCGGGGCGCGATGTCGGCGTTGACCAACGGCGCGCGGAAGCGTCCGGACCAGGTGACCGGGTTCTGTTCGCGGATCTTCAGCAGCAGGTCCAGCTTCTCCCGGAAGAGGTCGGCGTAGTCCTGCAGGTCGTACCCGAAGAGTGGGAATGACTCCGAGTAGGAGCCGCGGCCGGCGATGATCTCGGCGCGCCCGGCCGACAGCAGGTCGATCGTGGCGAACTGTTCCCAGACCCGTACCGGATCCTCCGAACTGAGCACGGTGACCGAGCTGGTGAGCCGGATCCGCTCGGTCGCCTCGGCCGCTGCCGCAAGCAGGATGGCCGGCGCCGACCCGACGAAGTCACCACGATGGTGCTCACCGACGCCGAACACGTCCAGACCCACCTGGTCGGCGACCTTCGCCAACTCGATCGTCTCGCGGGCGCGCTGGCGCGGCGACGGGAGCGTGCCGGTGTGGTCCTGGGTGATCTCACCGAAGGTCATGATCCCGATCTCGAATGCCATCGGTCGTTCCTCTCCGTTGTCGGTGTTACCCACGCTGGCTAGAAGTTGTCTGCGCAGGCAACTTATTCCGCACAGAACCTGGCACTCGCCCGGTGACCCGGATACGGTATGGCTATGGCGACCGAAACCCTGAGCAGCCTCGAGCAGGAAGCCTGGGAAGGGTTCCTGCGGACTCACGATCGGCTCTGGCGTGCGCTGGCGGAGGGGATCGGCGCGGTGAACGTGAGCATGGCCGAATACAGCGTGCTGGCTCTGCTCGGCGCCGCCGGAGCGAAGGGCATGCGCATGTCGGACCTTGCCGAGCGCCGCCTGATGTCCACCGGTGGCTTCACCCGACTCG
>JAFMQQ010000755.1 GCA_017354595.1 Micromonosporaceae bacterium | reverse complement strand
GGTCACTGCCGCTCGGCGACATGGTGGAGGGGATGCTCAACACGAGCGACAACGTGGTCGCCGAGATGCTCAGCCGGCAGGTGGCCGTGGCCGCCGGCCAGCCGGCCAGCTTCGTGGGCGGCGCCGCGGCGGTCACCGGTACCCTCGCCGGGCTCGGTGTACCGACCCTGCACGCGCACATCGTGGACGGCAGCGGGCTGGCCAAGGCGGACACCTTGACCACCGAACTGCTCACCGCGGTGCTGACCGTTGCGACCCGGCCGGATCACGCGGGACTGCGCGACCTGTTCAGCGGCCTACCGGTCGCCGGGTACTCGGGCACCCTCGTCGACCGGTACAGCGCGAAGGACGGTACCGCCGCCGGAGCCGGTCTGGTCCGGGCGAAGACCGGAACGCTGGGCGGGGTGTCCTCGCTCGCCGGTCTGGTCGTCACCGCATCCGGCCGGCTGCTCGCCTTCGCGGTCATCGCCGACGAGATCACCACCGGCAGCCACCTGGCGGAGATCGCACTGGACAAGGTGGCCGCCTCCCTCGCCGGTCTCACTTAGGACGTACCCGTCGATCGCGGACGCGGTAACGGGCCGAAGTAGTGACGCCCGGGTACCGTGGGGCCATGGCGCAGTTCATGGACTGGGATCTCGCGGCCGCTACCGCCGGCGCGCTGGGTCGGGCGGGACCGAGTGTCTCCTATGACGTGGCCGCAGAGACGGTCGCGGATCTGCGCCGGCTGACCGACGAAGCGAGCGGGCACGTCCTCGGCTTCACCGGTCTGCGGGCTCAGTTGGCGCACCCGCCGGTACGGGTGGTCGACCGCAAGGACTGGGCCACGGTCAACATCGCCGGACTGCGCCGGGTGGTGACGCCACTGATCAGCCAGCTCACCGGCGATCGCGAGCCGGGTGCGCTCACCAGCACCATCGGCGCCCGGGTAGCCGGGGTACAGGCCGGCACCGTGCTGGCGTACCTGTCCGGCAAGGTGCTCGGCCAGTACGAGGTCTTCTCCGGCGACCCGGGTGTGCTGCTGTTGGTGGCGCCCAACATCGTCGAGGTGGAGCAGAAGCTCGATGCCGACCCGCGCGACTTCCGGCTCTGGGTCTGCCTGCACGAGGTGACGCACCGGACCCAGTTCACCGCGGTGCCGTGGCTGCGCGGGCATTTCCTCGGCGAGGTGCGCGCTTTCGTCGACGCGTCGCAGGCGGGCGGGCCGCAGATCCTGGAACGGATCCGCAACGGTCTGGCCGCTGTCTCCGACGCGGTACGCAACCCGACGTCCCGCGCCTCCGTACTCGACCTGGTGCAGACTCCCGCCCAGAAGGCGGTACTCGATCGATTGACGGCGATGATGACGTTGCTGGAGGGGCACGCGGAGTTCGTCATGGACGGTGTGGGGCCGGACGTGGTACCCAGCGTCGAGCAGATCCGCACCCGGTTCAACCAACGGCGTGAGGGCGGCAACCCGCTGGAGCGGGTGCTGCGCAAGCTGCTGGGCATCGAGGTGAAGATCCGGCAGTACGCCGAGGGGCGCAAGTTCGTGCACGCCGTCGTGGAACGGGTCGGCATGGAGGGCTTCAACCGGGTCTGGGACTCCCCGCTGACCATGCCCCGGCTGAGCGAGCTGACCGACCCGGACGCCTGGGTCGCGCGGGTACACGGGTAGCGGCATGGGCCGGCTCGCACCAGCGGTGGCCGCCGGGCGTGCCGCGGTGCGCCGCGCGTTGTGCGATCTGCCGGCCGGCTCGCTGGTGCTGGTCGCCTGTTCAGGCGGCGCGGACTCGCTGGCACTCGCCAGCGCCACGCAGCACGTGGTACGCCGGCTCAAGCTGCGTGCCGGACTGGTCACAGTGGACCATGGGCTGCAGGAAGGCTCCGGTACCCGGGCCGCGGAACTGGTCGCCTGGGCATCGGAGGCGAGCCTGGCACCGAGCCTCGCCGTACCGGTCACAGTGGACGGTCGCCCGGGTGGGCCCGAGGCGGCCGCCCGGCAGGCGCGGTACCAGGCGCTTGCACAGGCCGCCAAGGATTCGTCCGCCGCGGCCGTACTGCTCGCGCACACCCGCGAGGACCAGGCGGAGACGGTGCTGCTGGCGTTGGCCAGAGGCGCCGGACCGCGCGGTATCGCCGGGATGCCGGTCCGGCGGGTGATCGACGGCGTGCTGTTCTTGCGCCCGTTCCTTGACCTGCCGCGCGCGCAGACCCGGGAGGTCTGCGCGGAGCTGGGACTGACGGTGTGGGACGACCCGCACAACGCCGACAGCAGCTTTGCCCGGGTCCGGGTACGCGAGGCGCTGCCGGTGCTCGCCGACCTGCTCGGCCCGGACGTTGTCGACAACCTGGCGCGTACCGCGCG
>JAFMQQ010000754.1 GCA_017354595.1 Micromonosporaceae bacterium | reverse complement strand
AAGCACTCGCCCTGGCTCAGCCGAGCGCAGCAGCGCACGAGCAGCGTGGCACGACTTCGTTACGCAACTCGCTCGCCTGCTACCTGCGTGCTACTTCCAGCTCGCGTCAGTCCTCCCGCTGCAGGGCGGCGAGGAACATGGCGTCGGTACCGTGCCGGTGTGGCCACAGCTGCACCGCGGGACCCTCGCCCAGCTCTGGCATGTCCCCCGGGAAGAGCGGGCGAGCGTCGATCTGCCGCACCGGGTACGGCGACCGGCGTACCACCTCGCCCACGGTGACCCGGGTCTCCACCACGTGTGGCGAACAGGCGACGTAGCCGACCAGCCCACCCGGGCGTACCGCCCGGACGCCGGCCAGCAGCAGCTCCCGTTGCAGCTGGGTCAGCTCGGGCAGCTCGTTCGGCTGCCGGCGCCAGCGCGACTCGGGGCGGCGGCGCAGCGCCCCCAGGCCGGAACAGGGCGCGTCCACCAGCACCCGGTCGAAGACAGCTTCTGGAATGTCGGTACCGACCGCGCGACCGTCCGCGCAGACCACCTCGACCGGCAGGCCGCGTACCGCGCGGGCGACCAGTTCGGCCCGGTGCGGCGCCACCTCGACCGCGGTGACCGTGGCACCGCGCAACCTGGCCAGCGCGCCGAGCAGCCCGGCCTTGCCGCCCGGCCCGGCGCACAGGTCCAGCCAGCGCGTGTCCTGCCCCTGTATCGGCGCGTTCGCCAGGGCCACCGCGACCAGCTGTGAGCCCTCGTCCTGTACGTGCGCCAGGCTCGGCCCCTCGGGCCTCCGCGGCGGGGAGTGCGTCGGCCCGTGACCCACCGCCCGGATCTCGCCGGGCGCGCCGCCGCCCAGCCGTACCGTGTACGGGCAGTACGGTCCCACCTCGCCACCGGATTCGCTGGCCAGGTCGGCCGCGTCGATCAGACCGGGCCGGGCGCACAGGTGCACCTGTGGCCGCGCGTTGTCCGCCGTGAGCAGGCGCTCCAGCTCGCCCCCCTCGGCCGGCCCGACGCCGAGCGCGTCGGCGAAGGCCCGGACTATCCACTCTGGATGGTTGTGGCGCAGGGCCAGGTCGCCGACCGGATCGCCGGGGGCCAGCCGGTCCAACCACTCCGCCAGTGGCCGCTCACCGATCCGGCGGGTGACCGCGTTGGCGAAGCCGGTCGCCGCCGAGCCGGCGACCATGCGGACCAGGTCCACAGTGGACGATACCGCCGCGTGCGGCGGCACCCGGGTGTACAGCAGCTGGTAGGCGCCCAGCCGCAGCGCATCCCGTACCGGTGGGTCGATCCGCCCCACCTCCCGCCCGGCGGCATCGGCGACGATCGCGTCCAGAGTGCCCCGGGCGCGCAGGGTGCCGTAGGTCAGCTCGGTGGCGAAGGCGGCGTCCCGGCCGGCCAGCCCCGCCTTGCGCAGGATGCCGGGCAGCGCGAGGTTGGCGTACGCGTCGTCCCGGTGTACCGCCGCCACCGCCTGGTACGCCGCCTCGCGCGCCGGGTCGACCAGCGGCCGGTCGCCGCGGGGCGGTCGGGTGTGGTTGTCCCGGCGGGCATGCCTGTGCTGCCGGTCCCGCTCCGGCCGGCCGGGAATGGTCAACCGAGCCGCTCCCCTGGCTCGGGGCGTACGCCTCGCGCCCAGTCCGGTGCCGCCATCGGCCTCTTGCCCGCCGCCCGCACCTCGCCCAGCACCACCGGGTCGGTACCGGTGCCGACCAGCACCGCGTCCCGCTCGACCCGGATCTCGCCGGCGGCCAGAGCGGGAGCGCCGGCAGGCACGGCGAGCGCCACCGGACCGAGCTTGATCCGCTCGCCGCGCAGGGTGCTCCAGGCGCCGGGCGCCGGGGTGGCGGCCCGGATCCGCCGGTGCACCGCGTACGCCGGCTCGGTCCAGCGAACCTGGGCGTCGGCCACGCTGAACTTCGGCGCCAGGCTGATCCCGTCGGCGCTCTGCGGTACCGCCACCGCGGTGCCGGCCTCGATCGCGTCCAGCACCTCCACCAGCAGGCGCGCGCCCGCCACCGAGAGGCGGTGCAGCAGGTCGCCGGTGGTATCGGTGGCCGCCACCGGCTCGGTCAGGGTGCCGAAGACCGGCCCGGTATCCATGCCTGCCTCGAGCTGGAAGACGGAGGCGCCGGTTATCTCGTCGCCGTGCAGCACCGCGTGCTGTACCGGCGCCGCGCCGCGCCAGGCGGGCAGCACCGAGAAGTGCAGGTTCACCCAGCCGTGCTTGGGGATGGCCAGTGCGGCCGGCGGTACCAGCGCGCCGTAGGCGACCACCGGCACGCAGTCGGGCGCCAGCTCGGTCAGGTGGGACAGGAACTCGGGGTCGCGCGGCCGGTCCGGGGTGAGTACCG
>JAFMQQ010000753.1 GCA_017354595.1 Micromonosporaceae bacterium | reverse complement strand
ATGTCGGTGCGATCGCCGAGCAGGATCAGATCCCGCAGCCCGACGGCGTGGGTCGGGATGAACCCGCCGGCGCGACCGGCGACCTCCATGGCGAAGGCCTCCGAGTGGCCGGTACCGAAGGCCTGCAGGACTCCGCCACCTTCGATCGCCGCCACCATGACGTCGATGGCTGCGTCCAGGCCGCCCGCGGCGGCCTGCTCGTCGATCGAGGCGAGACGCTCGGCGATCTGGGCGGAGTACGCGCGAAAGAGGGTGGTCATCAGAAACGGTGTCCGTTCGTTGTGGATCCGGCGCTCTTGCGTGCCGACCTGGCTGAACGATGGTGGGCGCCGCGGTGGTTGGCGACGGCCGCCGCGGTCAGGGCGAGGTTGGTTGTGGTGCGGTCGTAGTTGTGCTGGGCGACGAGCAGGTAGAGCAGATCGAAGACGAACAGTTGCGCGTGCTGCGCGGCGAAGTCTTCGGGCTGCAGGTACTCACCCGGCGCGTAGTTGGAGACGTGCACATCGGCCACTTCGGCCAGGGGCGAGCCGGGGTCGCTGGACAGCGCCACGGTGAACGCGCCCCGGGACGCGGCGAGGGCGAGCATCTCGATGGTCTCGTTGGTGCGGCCAGTGTTCGAGATGGCGATCGCCACGGTCTCCTCGTCCAGCAACGCGCTACTGGTCAGTCCGAGGTGTACCTCGGTCCAGGCGTGCGCGTTGATGCCGATCCGGTAGAGCCGTTCCTGGATGGCCATGGCGACCAGGCCGCTGCCGCCGATACCGTAGATGTCCGTGTGCCGGCTCGTGGCGATGGCCGCGGCGACGCGCTGCAGCAGAACCAGGTCGATCAGGTCGGCGGTGGACCGCAACGCGTCGACGTGTACGGTCAGCAACGCGCGCAGCACGTCGGCCGGGGGCTGGGTCGGGTCGAAGGTACGCCCGATGAAGTGCTCCCACGTTGGCTGGGCACTGGATCGCCCATGGTCTGCCGCCGCGGCGACCCGCAGCGGCAGGTAGCCGCTGTAGCCGATCAGGCGGCAGAAGCGGGTGACCGTAGCGGCCGAGGTGCCGGCCCGCTCGGCGAGTTCGGTGATGGACAGGTCCAGCGGCAGAGTTGGGTTGTCCACCAGCAGCTGGCCGATTTTAGCCATGGACTGGGACATGGTCGGCAACGCCGCACGGATGCGGCTGCCGACGCCGAAGCCCGCCGTCGCGGAGTTGGACGACGGCTTTGTCCCTACCATCGATGAAAAGCCCTATCACCCAGAAGGCACGTTGAAGAAAACTGGTTACAGTACCTAATCACAACGGTTTGCAAGGACAAGACTCCCGAAAATCACGAGTCAGTAACGATGGCCGCCTCCTTCCGCCGAGCCCGCGAGCCGGTACGTAACGCCGGAGCTACTACAGTCACCTCGCACAGGTGGAACCCGAACGGAGCATGCGGGCGTGGCAGATGAAGCGCCGTCCCCGACCGACCTGGTTGTCGGCGCGGACCTTGGCGGTACGTCCAGCAGGGTCCTCGTGGCCGGCCTCGACGGGCGGCCGGTGGCCAGGGGCTCGGCCGGCGGGGGAAACCCGATCAGCCACGGCGTACCGGCCGCCGCCGCCCAGCTGCGGGCCGCCCTGACGATGGCGCTGCAGGGCCTGGATCCCGGCGCGGTACGCGCGCTCGTGATCGGCGTGGCCGGTGGGGTGGGCGCGCCCGCCGCCGCCCAGGCCTTCGCCGAGACCACCGCCGCCACCGGCCTGCGGGTACGGCCGGAGTTCCTCGGTGACTCCGTGGTGGCGTTCTGCTCGGCGACGCCACTGCCCTCCGGTACGGTGCTGCTGGCCGGTACCGGGGCCACCGGTGCGCGGATCCGGGACTGGCAGAACGCGGTGGTCGCCGACGGGCTCGGCTGGCTGCTGGGCGACCACGGTTCCGGGTTCTGGCTCGGCCGCGAGGCGGTACGCGCGGCGATCGCGGCCCTCGACGGTACCGGTCCGGCCACGGTTCTGGCCGAGTCGGTACCGCGGCGCCTGCTCGGCGACCTGCCCACCGGCTCGCCGCTGCGGCACCGGGTCCAGATCGTGGATGCAGTGATGTCCGGCGCGCCGATCCGGCTGGCCGGCCTGGCCGTGCTGGTGGCCGAGGCCGAGGCGGCCGGGGACGCGGTGGCCGCCGAGATCTGCGACCGGGCCGCGGCCCACCTGGTGGCCACCATCGGCGCTGTCCGGACACCTGAGGAGGACAGCCCGCTGGTGCTCAACGGTGGCGTGGTGCGTTCGCCGCGCTCGCCGGTGGGACGGCGGGTGCGGGCGCTGGCCGCGGCGCGCTTCGCCGGCGACATACTGATCCCCGCCGACGGAGCCGCGGGCGCGGCGTGGCTGGCC
>JAFMQQ010000752.1 GCA_017354595.1 Micromonosporaceae bacterium | reverse complement strand
CCGCCGGGCCAGCGCGCGCGTGGTGGTCGGCGGCTATCCCCGGCTCGCGGCACCGATCGCGGCCGTACTCGCGGAGGCGGGCATCGGCCATGTGGACCCGGCATTGACCGGCCGGGTACGCGCTGACGACGTCGGGCTGGGCGCCCTGCTGCCGGCTGACAACGGCCGGCCACGGGCGACCGCGGCAGCGGAGGCGGTGGCCCGGGTCGCGCCGACCGCGACGGTACAGCCGCTGCGCGACGGTACCGCTTCGGTGGTGGTACAGGCCGGTGCCCGGCGCCCGGCCCAGTTGGCCGCGCTGGCCGACGCCCGGCGTGGCGTGGCGCACCTCGCGGTGGAGATCCGGGACGGGATCGCCGTCATCGGGCCACTCGTGCCGCCGGCCGGCTCACCCTGCCTGAACTGCTACGAGTTGCACCGCCGTGACCGGGATCCCGGCTGGCCGGCGATCGTCGCCCAGCTGGCGACCGGAGCCGACGCAACGCCACCCTGCTCGGTGACCACGGCGCTCGCCGCGGTCGGGTACGCCGCCGAGGAGGTGCTCGCCTATGTGGACGGCGCCCGGCCGGACGCCGTCGGTACCACGATCGAGGTGCTCGGACCGGGGCGGGAAAGGCGCCGCCGGTGGGCGCCGCATCCTCGCTGTGGCTGCGGCGCTGATGTCATCACCCGGCGCCACCGAGGGGCAGTTCCGCCCGCTCGGGCCGCTCTCAGCTCGGATGAGGTTCAATGATCGTGTGACGGACATCCCGCGACGGGCGGTCTCCCGTACCGCCAAACTCGCCGCGCTACCGCTGGGCTTTGCCGGGCGTGCCGCGCTCGGGTTGGGCAAGAGGGTGACCGGGGCCGCCTCGGAGGTGATCTCCGCCGACGTGCAGCAGCGCACCGCCGAGCACCTGTTCAGCGTGCTGGGGCAGCTCAAGGGCGGTGCGATGAAATTCGGCCAGGCGTTGTCGATCTTCGAGGCGGCGCTGCCGGAGGAGCTGGCCGGACCGTACCGGCAGGCGCTGACCAAGCTGCAGGAGGCGGCCCCGCCACTGCCCGCCGCGAGCGTGCACAGGGTGCTCGCCGCCGAACTGGGCGCCGAGTGGCAGCGGTACTTCCGGGAGTTTGACGACACCCCGGCCGCGGCCGCGAGTATCGGCCAGGTACATCAGGCGGTGTGGAAGAAGGGCCGCCGCGGCGTACCCGTCGCCGTGAAGATCCAGTACCCGGGTGCCGGCGAGGCACTGCTCTCCGACCTGACTCAGGTGGGCCGGCTCGCCGGGCTGTTCCGGGTACTGCAGCCTGGACTGGACGTCAAGCCGCTGGTGGCCGAGCTGCGGGCGAGGATCAGCGAGGAGCTCGACTACGAGCTGGAGGCGGCGTCACAGCGCGCCTTTGCGGAGGCGTACGCGGGCGATCCGGAGATCTTCGTACCGGCAGTGGTGGCGGTCGCGCCCCGGGTGCTGGTCACCGAGTGGGTCAGCGGCACCCCGCTGTCCCGGCTGATCGCCGATGGCGAGCGGGAGGTGCGCGACCGGGCCGGGCTGCTCCTCGCGACCCTGCACTTCTCCGCGCCGGCCCGGGCCGGACTGCTGCATGCCGATCCGCACCCGGGCAACTTCCGGCTGCTGCCCGACGGCCGGCTGGGGGTGCTCGACTTCGGCGCCGTGGCCCGGTTGCCGGGTGGCCACCCGGAACCAATCGGCCGTCTCACCCGCCTCGCCCTTGACGGCGAGGCGGACGCAGTTCTGGCCGGGTTGCGCGCCGAGGGCTTCGTCCGGCCGGACGCGAACGTAGACGCGGCGGCGGTACTCGAATACCTGCGGCCGGCGCTGGAGCCGATCGCCAAGCCGGAGTTCCAGTTCACCCGGGCCTGGCTGCGGGCCGAGGCGGCCCGGGTCGCCAACCCGCGCGGTCCGACCTTCCAGCTCGGCAAGTACCTCAACCTGCCGCCGTCGTACCTGCTGATCCACCGTGTGACGCTGGGGTCGATCGGTGTGCTGTGCCAGCTGGAGGCGACGGCGCCGTACCGGTCGGTGGTCGAGCGGTGGTTGCCCGGTTTCGCCGCGGACGGACGGGTACCGGGCGACGAGCCACTCGCGCTGGATCCGCCGGCGATCGAAGGGCTGGACTGACGGCGCGGCGCCCCGTCCACTGTGGACGGGGCGCCGGTCGATCGACTTTCAGCTTCTCAACGGTGGCCCAGCTGGCGGTTCTCCACGCGACGTGCACGCATCGCGATGTGCCGGGCGGCTCGGTTAGCCTCAGATCGGGTGCTCTGAGGCTTCCGCATTCGGGCGAGGCTCAGCGCCTCATACATCAGATGTAGACCGTTGGTCATCTCGAGTGTGCTCCTCATTCGGGCTCGGCTGT
>JAFMQQ010000751.1 GCA_017354595.1 Micromonosporaceae bacterium | reverse complement strand
GTTCGCCGATCCGCCGTACCAGACCCCGGCGGAGGAGATCGGATCGGTGCTCGCCGCGCTGGTCGAGAACGGCTGGCTCGCCGCGGGGGGCACGGTGGTGGTCGAGCGCTCCAGCCGTACCCCCGAAATTGTCTGGGTGCCGGGCATCACGCCCGAACGCTCACGCCGCTACGGAGAGACCGTCCTTTGGTACGGTCGCGTCTCGTGAGACGCGCGGTCTGTCCGGGCTCGTTCGACCCGGTCACCAACGGGCACCTCGACATCATCGATCGGGCGTCCCGGCTCTACGACGAGCTGGTCGTCGCCGTGCTGGTGAACGAGGCGAAGGCCGGGATGTTCAGCCACGACGAGCGGATCGACATGCTGCGCGAGGTCACCAAGGCGTACCCGAACATCCGGGTCGAAGGCTTCCACGGCCTGCTGGTCGACTTCTGCCGGACCATCGCCGCCCCGGTGGTGGTCAAGGGACTGCGCGCGGTCAGCGACTTCGACTACGAGCTGCAGATGGCCCAGATGAACCTGAGCCTGGCCGGTGTGGAGACGCTGTTCATGCCGACCCGGCCGGAGACCTCCTTCCTCTCCTCCAGCCTGGTCAAGGATGTGGCGAAGTTCGGCGGGGATGTCTCCGGCCATGTGCCCGAGGTGGTCGCCCGCCGGCTGGCCGAACGGCTGAGCGGCGGTACCGGCGGCGCGGCACATGTTCGGCCGGCATAGGTACACCACCGGAGCGGGTACAGGTCGCATGATGGATCCCGGGGCGCCGTGGTCTATCGGCGCCGAGCAGTCGCTGACAGGAGAGCCATCGGTGGACCCGCTCGACCGTATAGAAGAGATCACGGCGTTGGTGGAGAATGCTCGTTCGGTACCGATGTCGCGCAGCAACTGCGTGCTGGACCGGGCCGAGCTGATGGACCATCTGGACCAGTTGCGCGGTGAGCTGCCCAGCGAGCTGCGCCGGGCGTCGGCGCTGCTGGAGGAGCGCGACAAGATCCTTGATGCCGGGCGCCAGGAGGCCGACCGGATAGTCAAGGAGGGCGAGGCCGAACACGCCCGGCTGGTCTCCATCAACGAGACCACCGTCTCGGCCGAGCACGAGGCGGCCCGGCTGATCGGCGAGGCACGCGCCGAGGCGCAGCGGCTGCGCGACGAAGTGGACGACTATGTCGATACCGCGCTGGCCAACTTCGAGCAGTTCCTCACCCGCTCGCTGGCCAACATCGAGCGGGGTCGGGACAAGATGCACGCACTGCGCGAGATGGGATCGTTCCAGCCGGACCAGGCGACTGGCCCACTACCCCTGTGAGGTACGCTTTCCCGACGGCCTGTGTCGGCCGGAGCCTGCCATGCATGATCAATCACCGGTTCGTCACCTGGATCCCCGGGCGCCCCTGGTCCTCGATACGCGGGACCTACCACGCCGTCCGGGGGTGATGCGTACCCTCCGGCAGACCGTACCGGCGCCGCCGGAGCTGGGCCTGCCGCTGGTCGGCGTACCGCCGGGTGCCCCGGTCGAGTTGGACCTGCGGCTGGAGTCGGTGAGCGAGGGCGTGCTGGTCTCCGGTTCGGCGACCGCCGAGGTGGCCGGGGAGTGTGGCCGGTGCCTGCGCCCGATCAGCGACACGGTCAGCGTGGCGCTGCAGCAGCTGTACGCCTACGAGCACAGCGCGACCGACGAGACCGCGGAGGAGGACGAGGTGGGTAGGCTGCAGGGCGACCTGCTCGACCTCGAGCCGGCACTGCGCGACGCGTTGGTACTCGCGCTGCCCAACCACCCGGTCTGCCGGGCGGACTGCCCAGGGTTGTGCCCGGACTGCGGCCAGCCGTGGGACGAACTGCCGGCCGACCACAACCATGACCAGGCCGACCCGCGCTGGGCAGCGCTGGGCGCGTTGCTGGACGAGACGAAGGAGTAACACGGTGGCGGTACCCAAGCGGCGGATGTCGCGCAGCAACACCCGGTCGCGCCGGGCGCAGTGGAAGACGACGGCGGTGGCTACCCAGCCGTGCCCGCAGTGCCGGTCGCCCAAGCTGCCGCACGCGCTGTGCACCGTCTGCGGCACCTACAAGGGCCGTCAGGTCGTCGAGGTCTGAGCGTGAGACCGTCCTGGTGCCGGCTCCACCCACCCCGCCGGCAAAAGCACGGGTGACGGGATCCCAGCGGCCAGGCGCCGCGGTACGGATCGCCGTCGACCTCCTCGGCGGGGACGACGCTCCCGCCGCCGTGGTTGACGGCGCTCTGTCCGCCCTCAACGCCGACGCCGATCTGCAACTGCATCTGGTGGGCCCGCGCGAGGTCGCCGACCAGGTGCGGTCGGCCTGTGCCGACCCGTCGCGGGTCCAGGTCGTACCGGCCGACTC
>JAFMQQ010000174.1 GCA_017354595.1 Micromonosporaceae bacterium | reverse complement strand
TCTGGCCCGGGGGGCGGCTGCTGCGCCCGTTCCTCGGCACCGGGCTGCTCGGCGGATACACCACCTTCTCCACCTACGTGGTGGACACCCAACGGCTGGTCGCCGCGGGCGCCGCCGGCACCGCGCTGGCGTACCTGCTCGGCACGGTCGTCGCCGCGCTCGCCGCGACCTACCTCGGCGTGGTGCTGACCCGCCGGCTGACCCAGCGGAGAGTCTGATGAAGCTCGAAGGACCCGCACTGCGACTGACCATCTTCATCGGCGAGGACGACCAGTGGCACCATCGGCCGCTCTACACCGAGATCGTGCACCGCGCGCACCGCGCCGGGCTGGCCGGGGCGAGCGTGATCCGCGGGATCGAAGGGTACGGCGCCTCATCCCGGATCCACACCAGCCGGCTGCTCTCGCTCTCCGAGGACCTGCCGGTCGCGGTGATCATTGTGGACACCGAGGATAAGGTACGCGAGTTCCTGCCCCAGCTTGACGAGCTGGTCTCCGAGGGACTGGTCATCATCGATCCGGTGGAGGTCATCCGGTACGTCGGGCGTGACCGGTGACCCCGCTACTGGTCGCACTCGGCGCGGCCGTCGGCGCCCCGCTGCGGTACCTGGTCGACCGGCTGGTCCAGTCGCGCCACGACTCGCTCTTCCCGTGGGGTACCTTCGCCGTCAACGTGGCCGGCTCGTTCCTGTTAGGACTGGTCGCCCTGGTCGGCTCCAGGGCCGGGATCGCCTTGCTGGGTACGGGTTTCTGCGGCGCGCTTACCACCTACTCCACCTTCGGCTACGAGACTGTACGCCTGGTGCAGGAGCGGTCCCGGCTGCTCGCGATGCTGAACGTGGTGGCGAGCATCGCGGCCGGACTCGGCGCGGCGTACCTCGGCACGCTGGTAGCGCAGGTCGCGTTCGGCATCGCTCCACTGTAGAGGGTGGTGGGGGGGGCCCGCTGCGCCCGCGCCACCCCACCACCGGCTCCGCCAGCCTAAGGGTGCACTTCAGGAAAGTTTCCTTAATATAGCGGCCTCATCGACCGATGTCACGCCTCCTGGAAGTCGGGCTGCTCCCAGATCCGCTGCCGCAGGTAGTCCCTCACCCGGGCGATGTAGCTCTCCGAGTCGGCCGTGTGCCAACGGCCGGAGAACCACCGGCCGACGCAACCCCAGAGATCCCCCTTGGCGTAGGTCCGGCCACGTTCCACAGTGTTCAGCCAGGTCTCGTACCCCTCGAAGCAGGAACGCCAGAAGGCGTACGCCACATCGGCGTTCATCGCGGTGGAGCGCTCCGCGGCGGGCCAGGCCTGTTTCATGAACGGGTACCTGGTCTGCAGGATGCCGTAGCTCTGCGCGCACTTGCCCGCGGTAGCGCCGGAGCCGAGCGGGTGCCCGGGTGGGCAGGCGGTCGGGTCGGTGCCCAGGTCGCCCTGCGTGGTCTGCCGCCACCAGCTCTCGATCGCCGCCTGAGCCTTGACGACATCCTCGTCGATCCCCCACTTGCATGCGGCCCAGCGCAGGATCTGCCCGGTGGTACCGGCGAACTGACCGTCCACCCGCGGCGCGATGATCCGGGCGGCCGTTGCTCCGTCGCCGGACAGCATCGAGCCGGACACGTGCTGGCCGGTGGTCTGGTTGAACCGGCGGTTGACGTTCTTGTTCTCCTTGACCGGCCGGGCCCGTACCCACGCCGAGCACTGGGCGTCCGAAGGCAGGCTCGCGCCCGGGGGAAGGGTACTGAAATGGGCCGGCGCGGCCCGGGCCGCAGGCCGCGCGGGAGTCGAGGGCGCCGCGGCCGATGGTTGGCCGGTGACCGGCACGCCGGACGCGGGCGCTGCGCTGTCGGCGGTCGCGCCGCCGGTGCCCTGCGCCGTCGCCTTGCTACACCCGGCCACGAGGGCCAGTACCGCGGCGAAGGCGAGCGCGGCCCGCCGCAAGGTTCCTGGAGGCATGGTTCCAGGACGTTAGGGCCATCGACCGGCCCCGTCAACCATCGACGCGGATGAGACCCAGCGGCCGGTCCCCTCGCCGGCCGCTTCGCTCAGCGGCCGGCGAGCAGGCGGACCACCGCGGCGTCCAGATCCAACTGCTCGGTCTCCTTGCCCCGCGGCACCACGACGTAGGTGCGCCGCAGGAACCGGACCAGCACGCTGCGGGGTACCTCGAACAGCGCGTTTCCGTCCGGTGAGGAGAGGGCCAGCGCGACGAAGTCGCCCCGCGGGTTGTTCCACGGCCAGACCCGAACGTCTCCCATGCCGGCCGGTTCGTCCAACCCGGTCATCAGCAACTCGCGGGCGAAGGACCAACTGACCGCCTCGCCACCCGCCGACTCGGCATGGAAGAGGACGTGCACCGCGTACGGGTCGGCGGGATCGAACCGCAGACTTGCCCGTACCGGCAGCGAAGTCGCGTCCGGCGCGACCAACCGCAGTGACGTCTCAACCTCGACCGTTGTCGGACGAATGGAACTCATCGCGTACTCCCCCCGGCACCGCGAGCCGCTGTATGCGGCCTCGCCACCCATACTCGGGTCCGGACCACTGTTACGCGCAGTCATTACGTGATCTCACTCTGTAGTGGGATGACAAACAGGACTGCCCGCGCGAACACGTTCAAATCGGTTTCCCGCTCGGTTTCGTGTTTGTACGGTTGTCGAACCCGGAGGCCGGTCGTCTCCAGCCCTGGCTCACTCCGCTAACGCGGCGCGGCGGTGGATGGTGACGGGCCTCGGTGCCACGGGCGGGCGGCCCGGCGGCGGCTCGGACCAACCCAGGTGCGCACAGGGATGCCGATCGGGTACAGTCGTGCCTCGTTACGGGCGATTAGCTCAGCGGGAGAGCGCTTCGTTCACACCGAAGAGGTCACTGGTTCGATCCCAGTATCGCCCACTGTGGATCTCCCCCGGTAGATGGCTCGTTACCGGCTTGTTCGGTAACGGGCCGTTCGGTTGTTGCTCCTTATGTTGGGAGCATTTTGGGAGCACAAGATCCGTGGCCGGGGACTCGTCGGTGGGCACGGCGGGTGTCCATAGTGGACCGGCGGGGAACACCTCGATCCGGGGTATCGGCAGTTGCGGGGCGTGTGAATGGTGTGCGGCTTATTGGAGGAGTTCGCGGTCGCGGGCGATCCGGTCGCGCAGGGCGAGGTCGTGCGCGCGGGCATCGGGTAGCGGTTGGTGGCCGGGCATGTGCCAGCTGCCGTCGGTGAGATGGTCGACCATTGCGGACAGTTGGGTACGGGCCAGCACGGCGGTGAGGGCGTCGAGGATCGCTGGTGTGCCGTGGCCGGCCCGGGCGATCGCGCCGGCGATGCGCAGGATGGCGGCGGCCGCCTCGCGTACGGCTGTGGTGGTCTGGGTGCGGTGCTCGGCGGTGGTCGCGGCCTCGCAGGTGGCACAGACATCTCGCCGCCGCAGCCGGCGCATCGCTTCGCTACCCAGCCGCCGACCGGGCGAGTCGTGTCGATCAGCGCCTGGTTTCATGCTGGAGAACCTAACCAACGGGGCTGGCTGGGATCCCAACGCCCCGCCAAGCACGCGAATTCTCGGTTGACCAGTCACACCCGAACATCACAGATGAGTGCGGGCAGACGTCACCGTCATGGCATGGGTTGGCGCTGGACCAGGTTCATCCAGTTGTCGCCGCCGGTGCGCTATGGCGGACAGATTCGCGCCGCTACCGCCCGGCGCGGCGGCGGGCCAGGGCGACGAACCCGTCCAGCGGCCGGTACCAGCCCGGCGCGGCGGGGTAGGTCTTGCGGGTGGGTGGTTCGGTGAGGACCTCGGCCGCAGCGCCGGGAAGCGAGCGTCCAAGCCGATAGGCCAATGCCACCGCGGCCGTCCGCCGAACCGACACGTCCTGCGATCCAAGCTGGGCGGCCAGACATGAGTCCACGCCCTGATCCGGCTTCCGAAGGTGGGCCAGCGTCAGGTTGGCGCTGGCCCGAATCATCGCATGTGAAGGGACGTTGACCAGCGCCGCAACTGTGGTCTGGTCGGCCGGGAACCAGGCCAGCAGTTCGGCTGCGCGTGCGCCCACCTCGGCGTCGTTGTCCGCCAGCCATGCGCGATAGGTCGCCAGGTACTTGGCGGCGGACTGATAGCAGTCCCGCCGCCACCGGGCATCAACGGCGATCTGGATCTCGTCCGGTATCTGCTCAAGGTCACGTTCGTCGTCGTACAGCACCGCCACCACCCGTGCCACCTGCGCGTCGGTGGCGTCCTTCGCCGACCGGAACGCGTCGTCCGCCTGGAACGGAAGATCCTCATCCCGTGCGTCACCCAGGCCCACGATGCGCACCAACTGCACCACCAGCGCACGTCGCGGCGTACCGGGATCGGCCGCGAGCTCCACCAGGAACGGCACCGCGTGCGAGCTCGCCTCCCAGCGGGTGCCCTGGTGGTAAATGTTGCCCCGCAGCCGGTAGTGCGCTTGACTTCTCCTCTGCTCATTCGGAGATCGCAACGCCCGCAACAGGTCGGGGACGTCGCCCGCTGTTCCGTAGGCGTGGTGCAGGCGGTCCCAAGGCACATCGTCCACACCGGACAGAGTCATTTCTGCTCCAAAAGGGTGGCGGTCGGCAGCACCCTTACCGCGCCGCTCCAACCTGTCCTGGCAGGCCAGGCGTAGACGACGCCCGGCACAGCAACGTCGCCGGGCCTGATCACGGCGCCATCGTAGCGGCGTCCAACATGATCGGCTTGCGTGGCCGACAGCTTCCAACTCAAGGCCTTCGGACTACCCAAAGCGATATCCGCTCATCGGCACAGTCGCGGGCACGGCCGCAGTTGGCCGGGCAACTCAGCCTGAGCCGATCGCTCGGCGCCGCTTGCGAGGCTCGGACACCCACCGGCCAACTCGCCGCGGAAACCCAGGCGGGTGACCAGCGTCCTCGATGGCTTCCTGGAGGGCGAAAAGAGTGCGGGCCGCCGTTAGGTTGGCATCCCTGGCGTGCTTCATGTAGTCGTCGTCGCGATCGAGCAGCAGGTCCGAGACGACCCACTGGGTTGCGACGGCGGCGCGGAACACCTCACCGGCCAGATCCCGGCTATTCGCTGTATCCGTCTTCGGCACCGGGGCCGTTCCATGCTTCCGTGGGTGTGACCATGCCGATGTTGCTGGGTTCGGCACCGGGGCCGTTCCACGTTTCCACGGGGGTGAACACGCCGATGCGTCGCTCCCAGTGCGCGGAGCCGTTCACGCCGCTGTCGATCAGTGGACGCCCGCATGGGCATGACCAGTGTGCAGCTTGGTCGGTCGTCCCAGGTGGCCAGCATCGCACCAGTACCTCGAGGGGCGGCGCGATCGTATCGCGTGACCACTTCTCGATCTCGAAAACGCACACCTCGCCGGCCTGCACCAGTCGCGCCGGGACGACAACCGACCGCGAGCCATTCCAGAGCGCCTCGACCTGTACATGGAAGTCGCGCTCCAGGCGAATCGAGCTACGCAGCTTTCGGTACATGGTCTCGGTGCACTCGATTCTGGCCGGAAGATCCGGGGCGAGACGCTCGTGCTCCCGCTCGACCTCAATACGTGCATGCGCCTGTGCCGCAGCGGCGGAGTCGGCCGCGGCGGAAGCGGACTGTTCGGCGGCTGCGGCGGCACGCTCCGCGCGGCGATCCGCCGACCTGCTCTGGAAGAAGCCCGCTACCCCGATGGCGCCGCCGACCAGTCCGACGATCGCTGCGATCCAGCTGGGTATGGTGTCCACGGCGCATACCGTAGTAGCCGATGGCCCGGGGTGTCGCTGGTGTGTCCGGTGCGCGTCAGGGCCTATCATGATCAATAGGTACTCACCATTGGCGCACATGCCGCGGGCTCATCTGTTGAAGGTCGCCGAGGTCGCCTAGCGTCTTGCCTGCTCCAAGTCCGTAAGATGTACGGTTCGGGCGCGTTGCCCGTGGTGCACGTCGGAACGACGGTACGAGTCCCATCTGAGGCGGTCGACGCCTACCTCTCGCCCGGGCTGCAGCCGGTCGAGGGTCGGGCGCAGTTGGCCCTTCTGGTCAACGGCGTGGTCGACGAGATGGTGGCCCGGTCGACTGCCGACCTGGACACCAGGCTTGAGCACCTGCGCCAGGAACTCCGCGAACTCAAGTACGAGGTCTTTCCGACCCAGGTCCCGCGGCGGGGCACGGTCGGTGCCAGCCGCCCACTGTCCACTTAGGAGCATGGCTCATCTGATCAATGACACCCGGTCGGGCTCCGGTCCGGTTCTGACGAAGCAGGCTCGGGACACCGGGTTGACCACCGACGACGCGCGGTTCGCGCTGCATCGGGCGCTGCACACCACCGACCCGGGCGAGCGGCGCGCAGCGGTGGCATGGCTGGCACGGAACGATCCCGGGCAGGCTGCGGATGAGGGCCGCGTCAGGGTGGCGGTCGAGGATGGCCGCGATCTGTTTGTCCAGTTCGGACAGTCGGCCGCGGCTGGGCCGACCGATCGGCGGCACCGCGGGCGGCGCCAAAGGAGAAGTCGTTGACCGCGGGATCGGACGCCCGGCGAGCGTACGGTGCAACCCCGATCGAGTGTCTCGACGATGATGCGGACCGCACCTGGCGGCCGGGGCGAACGAGCCCGGCGACCTTTGCGCACCGTCGATGTCGCCGGTACCCGGGCCGGTTGACATGCTGGATCTTGTCGATTAGCGTTCCCTTCGATAGAAGTCGACTTCTCGCACAGTGGAATCGGACTCTGCCTTCTGGAGGTGGGTGGACGATGAAGTCCTGTGCTCTATCGAGCGTCAGCAGCAGTCATAACGTA
>JAFMQQ010000750.1 GCA_017354595.1 Micromonosporaceae bacterium | reverse complement strand
GGCACCACACAGCAACCGGCCACGCCGCAACAGCCCGATGCCTGGGCGGCACAGCCGGCGAGCGGCTACGGCACGCCCGGCCCCACGACCTACGGCACGCCCGGTCCGTCCACGTACGGCACACCGACCCCGCCCACCCCGCCCAGCCAGCCCGCCCAGCCGGGCACATACGGCCAGCCGGGCACATACGGCCAGCCGGCCGCGCCGGGGACCTACGGCACGCCCGCCCAGCCCGGCAGCTACGGCGCACCAACCCAGCCCGGGGCGCTCGGCCAGCCCGCAGCCGTGGGCCAACCCGCAGCCGTGGGCCAACCCGGTGGGTACGGCCAGCCCGCGGCGTTCGGCCAGCCCGCGGCGTTCGGCCAGCCCGTGGCGTTCGGCCAGCCGGGCGGGTACGGCCAGCCGGGCGGAGCCCCGGCCCAGCAGCCGCCGTTCGGCTTCCCACCACCACCCGTACCCCCGCCGGCAGCCAGGAGCAGGCGGGGACTGATCATCGGGCTGTCGATCGGCGCCCTGGTGGTCATCGTGCTGGCCGCGGTCGGCATCACCCTGGTGCTCAACCGCAGCGGCAACCAGTACCCGGTCGGCTCCTGCGTACGGCAGCAGGGTGGCAGCGCGCAGAAGGTCGACTGCGGCTCGGCGAACGCGTACACCATCGTCTCCAAGGTCGACAACGAGACCAAGTGCCCGGATCGCAACCAGCCCTTCGTGGTCCTGCAGCGGTCCGGCTCGCCCGCCGAGGTACTCTGCCTCAAGCCGGCGCACTGACCGACCCGCCGCCGAAGTGACACGGGTACGGGCGCCGGAGCTGCGCGGGCGGGGCTGGTTGAACACCGGTGGGCGCAGCCTGACCCTGCGCGAGCTGCGGGGTCGCTTCGTCCTGTTGGACTTCTGGACCTTCTGCTGCATCAACTGCCTGCACGTGCTCGACGAACTGCGCCCGCTGGAGCAGCGGTACGCCGACGTGCTGGTCGTGGTCGGCGTGCACTCGCCGAAATTCGAGCACGAGAAGGACCCGCAGGCGCTCGCGGACGCGGTGCAGCGGTACGGGGTCGCACACCCGGTGCTCGACGATCCCGACCTGGCCACCTGGGAGCAGTACGCCGCCCGGGCCTGGCCGACGCTGAACCTGATCGACCCCGAGGGGTACGTGGTGGCGACCATGTCCGGCGAGGGGCACGCGGAGAGCCTCGCCGCCCTCCTCGACGAGCTGATCGTCCAGCACGCGGGCAACGGCACGCTGGTCCGCGGACAGGGGCCGTTCGTACCGCCGGCGCAGCCGGATACCGCGCTGCGCTACCCCGGCAAGGCGATCGCCCATGCCGGCGCTCTGCTGGTCTCCTCCTCGGCGCAGCACCAGATCGTCGAGTTGGGGCCGGATGCGGCGACGGTACGGCGCCGGATCGGCTCCGGTGAGCGCGGCCGGTCGGACGGCCCGGCCGAGCTGGCCCGGTTCAACGAACCGCAGGGCCTGTGCCTGCTTCCGTCCACAGTGGCCGATCGGGTCGGGTACCAGCTCGTGGTCGCCGATACGGTCAACCACCTGCTGCGCGGCGTACGGCTGGGCGACGGCGCCGTGTCCACTGTGGCCGGTACCGGCCAGCCATGGCGCGCCCCGGGAGGGCACGCCCAGGCCAGAATTTGGCGCCGGGCACCCGAGGGCGAGGTCCATGACGCGCTGAAAGTCGACCTCTCCTCACCGTGGGACCTGGCCTGGTACCAGGACCGCGTCCTGGTCGCGATGGCCGGCATCCACCAGCTGTGGTGGTTCGACCCGACAAACGGCACCGTCGGTGTCTTCGCCGGTACCACGGTCGAGGCGCTGCGCGACGGGCCGGTGGGACAGGCCTGGCTGGCCCAACCCTCCGGCCTATGCGCTGCCGGGGACCGGCTGTGGTTTGTGGACAGTGAGTCCTCGGCTCTGCGGTACGTCGAGGGCGGCCAGGTGCACACCGTGGTCGGTCAGGGCCTGTTCGATTTCGGTCTGGTCGACGGGCCGGCCGGTGAAGCGATGCTCCAGCACCCGCTCGGCGTGCTGGCTGAGCCGGACGGCTCGGTGCTGGTCGCCGACGCGTACAACGGCGCGGTACGCCGGTACGCGGACGGAGTGCTGTCCACAGTAGACAGAGGGCTGGCCGAGCCGAGCGACCTGGTACGGGCGCCGACCGGTGAGCTGCTCGTGGTCGAGTCGGCGGCACACCGGCTGACGCCACTCGCCGCCGCGCCGGCCGGCACAACACCGGCCGCCACAACACCGGGCAGCCGGATGCGCACCCGGCGGCCGCCGGCCGAACTCTGCCCCGGCGCCGTCACGCTGGAGGTGGTCTTCGTACCGCCGAACGGGGAGAAGCTGGACGACTCCTTCGG
>JAFMQQ010000173.1 GCA_017354595.1 Micromonosporaceae bacterium | reverse complement strand
GAGGCCTACCGGCGGCGCGGCAACCGGTCGCTGTCGATGGGTGATCTGGTCAGCCTCGACGGCCGGTTCTACGCCTGCGCCGAGCACGGCTGGAAACCGCTGGATACCGAGCCCACCGTTGTCCAGGCCCGGGTACCGGGCACCACGCCGCTGTCTGAGGCCGGCTGACGGCCCCATGGTGGACAGCTACTCGCTGTCCATTGTGGAGTGCGCCAGCAAGGCCGCACCCGTATCGCCCACAGGAGGAGAGGAGCCAGGCACATGACCGTCACCACGTTGGAGGAGTACATCGCCACCTACGGCGATCCGGACCAGCCGTGGCCGGTGGTCGAGGCCGCCCAGCAGACCGAGCGGTGGCCGGCGATCATCGTCAAGGCCGGAGACAAGGTCGCCGTGCTGCACCTCATCAACGTCGCCGCTGACGACCCGGACAAGCAGCACCTGTGCATCGATGTGCGCTCGTTCGTGGCCGGGCGGGCGGCCCGCGCCGGTGTGTTCGGGATGGAGTCCGGCCGCCGGCTTGTCGGCTTCGCCGACGCGGAGGTCGCCGGCACCTCGCACCGCTGGCCGGCCACACAGATGGTGGCCGTGCTCGTCGGCGCCCAGGCCGAGACCACGCCCAGCGAGCCGGCGGGCAGGCCGTGACCATGGCCGAACAGACCACAACGAAGCCGACACCCGAGCAACACCAGGAGGAGGTGTGGGCCTTCGGCGGCCTACGGGCAGGCGCGGACGGCAAACGGCTCTACGCGTGGCTGCCAGAGGCCGGCGCCGGCAGGACCGTGTACTTCCCCCGGTTCCACGGCCAGGCGGTCGGGGAACTCTATCGGGTCACGGTGGAACGTCGGGATGGCGGCCGGCTCAGCGTGCTGGGCAGTCCCCGGTACGCCGGCGACGGGCGCGTGGACGCGGAAACGGCGGCCCATCTGCGGGCCGAACACCACGCCGCCTCCACTATCCTCGCCCTGGCCCGCCGGCACCGCTCCGCTGCCCGCCGCAACGAGCTGGACGAGCTGATCTATCCGCTGCGGACCATCGCGGCCCGGCTGAGTCGGCCCGAGCGCACCGCGTTGATCGCCTACGTGATTACCGAGCTGACCTACCCCAGGGCAACACGAGCCGGGGGTGAGCAGCGGTGAACGGCACTGACGGTCCCCGCCGGTACCGGACCGTGCGGCTACCCGGATCCCGGATCGCCGCGTACCTGCCGGCCCGTTCCGTACCGTCCACACGTTCCGGTACGGCCCGGACGGCCGGATCGACCCGGTGCCCACCACCCGGCACGGGTAGCCGTTATCGCGGCCCACATTCGCCGCAGAAACCTTGAAGCACCACGCGGATCCGTCTTGATCCCTCCTTATAGGTCGGCAGCATTTACAACGTCGCCAATCGGGTGGCACACGCAACGTCCACATAGGAAGGAGCCAGTAACCGGTACCACCGAAGTATTCGAACCCCGCGAATAGCCCTTGTTGTGTGACCTCTTGCGCCGTGACGGCGTTCGTTCCTTGACAGCTGCATAGTGAACAACAGAGACGGGTTCTCGGTGCGACCGTGGTCGCGGAGGGGCCGGGAGCTGGTTCGTCGGCTCCTGGCCCCGGGGGCGAGGAGCGCGATCGGGCGGCAGCAATGGTTAGCCCTCTCTGGGGTTGGCCGGGTAGACCTGCGGAGTAGATCGACCAGTGCCGTGGAAGTCTTGTAGGCTGCTGCGGCATGTCAGCGGGCCGTCGGGCGCGGAGGAGCGGATGTGCATATGTGGCTTGAGATCCTTCGGGAGAGTGGCGGGTCGGTTCGGACCGACGATGGGCCCGTATTGTCACGGCTGCCGACCGCTGCGGAGCTGGACGCGGTGGAGCGGAAGCTGAAGGTCCGGCTGCCGGCCAGCTATCGTAGCTTCTGCCAGGAACTGGGGCCTGGAGAACTCGGCGTCGATGATCACACGGTCCAGATCACGGCACCATGTCGGGGCAACAAGGTCGCAGACCTGATGCGTACCGTCAAGGACGGCCGCAAGTATTTGAGGTTCGCCATTGAGCAGAGCCGCGGGACCGCACGCGGCGAAGGGGTGCCGGAGATCCTTGCCGATGTCCAGCCAGATCGGACGGTGTCGTTCGCCCGGGACCACAGTGGTGCTAGCTTCTTCTGGCGGACTGACGAGCCTACGACGAATGGCGAGTATGCCATCTACGCGCTTGCCGATGAGGTGCCGCCGCGCATACTGCGTGTGGCGGACTCGTTCGAAGCGTTCTTCCGGACCGCCGCGCGTGGGCCCCAGGGTTTGGTCGATATTGGACTGTACGGGTCGACCTCCACGGCCGGGCCGCAGGTGCGGGGCTTCTGGCCCGTTCCCGGGTCCGGGTAGCAGCCCGTAGGCCATGCGGTCCGAGACTGCCGTCGAGTAGTCCCTGCTATTTGGGGGATGTTCGGATGGCGGCGTAGTGGGTCCAGTCGCCTGCGGCGAGTCTGGTCCATTTGACCGCTGTGGTGGGGTGGATGCCGAGGATGCCGGCGAGTAGGGCGGGTGGGATTTCGGCGGCGAGTTGCATGAGCGCGGCGTGGCGCATGCCGCGGCCGGTGACTCCGATGCGGCGCAGGCGTTTGGCTACCGGGCCGGGTGCGGCGTGTTGGCCGGCTCGGGCGCCGGGGAACAGCCAATGGTTGGGCAGGTGTGACGCGGTGCCGACGCGTCGATGGCGCGGCAGCGTGGTGATGAGTGTGGCGAATGGCTCGGGCAGGGCGAGTCGGTCCGGTCCGAGGGCGACGGTGACTTGTCCGCTGGTGGCCTGCACGTGTTCGGTGGTCAGCAGGACGATGCGGGTGATGGGTTGCGCGTAGAGCACCACGAGCGCGCCAGCGACCCGGTCGGCAACATCGAGGGTGTCGTCGTGGACGAGCCGCCGGGCTACCGCCCAGCGCTGTTCGGAGTCGGCGGGCATGGCGGGTGCGCTGCGGCGGGATGCAGGCAGCAGCAGAGCCTTGGGCAGGTGGCCGCGCCGGTGTGTCCAGGTCAGGAACGAATGAATATGGGCTCGGGTGGTTGGCGGGGCGGCGAACCAGCCGTCGATGTCGGCCTGCCGGCAGGTGCCGAGTTGCCGCCCGGCTTGGTGCAGCGCGGTGACGAAGGCGACGACCTGGGTGAGGGTGGCTCGTGCGTTGTAGATGGCTGTGGTGAGGTCGCGTCCGGCGTCGGCGGAGCGGCGAAGCTGTGCCAGCACACGCCAACGCAGCCATGCCTGGACGGTGCGCCGGTCGCCGTCGGGTAGTTGCCGCAGCAGCGTCAGGAGTTCCGCGCCGAGCCGGTCGACGAGCCGGTGTGAGTCGGTCGGCAACGCACCGGATGCGACGAGCAGTGCCCGCAGGTGTTGCAGGTCGCGGCCCGGCGGCAACGCATCCAGCGCGGCGTGGGTGCACTCGACGCTTCCGTTGTGCAGCGCGGCGAGGAGCTGACCGGCTCGTGGTCTGGTCAGCCAGGTGCGGGTCGAGTCGGGCTCGGCGGCGAGGATCGCCGTGCGGAGCCGTTGCAGGGCGGCGTGGTCTGTTCGGGTAGGAACTGGTCGAGATCCCGGCGTAGTGCGCACCGGTCACACACCTCGCCGCGCTCCACGTGGTGCAGCGGGGTGGCCGAGGCGCCGCAGTCCAGGCAGCGGCGGGCCGTGCGGTCGCGGCAGGTGCGGCACATGCCTCGATCGTCGAGAACGCGGTCGCGGCGGGAGCAGCATGTGCAGTCACCGCGTCGGCGATGACGGTCGAGGCGGCAGCGGTTGCAGATGCTGGCATAGAGCCGACGCCAGGGACGGCCACACTCGGGGCACCGGCGCGCACACTGTCCACATTGGATGACCTTCAGGGAGGCGTGGCCGTCGCCGCCTACCGGCTTCGCGCAATCGCCGCAGACCAGGCTGGGCAGACCGAATGCCTTCACAGCGGTCAGCGCGATGATCAGCCTCGTCAGCGGCAGCGGAGCCTCGCCGGCGGGCAGGCAGATCGGGTCGACGTGCTCGGCGAGCAGCCGCCGGTCCACGGGTCGAGGCGCCACCTTGCGTACCATCGCGGCCATGGCCGCGACGGTGAGGCGGGGGGCGTGGCGGCTGCGGATCGCGTCGACGATTCTGCTCGTCACGGCCTGGTCGCCCTCGGCGTTGCGCCGGTGACGCACACACACCTCGCACAGCACACCGGCCGGGTGCCGGGCGTAGGCGCGGCGGAGCTGGCCGCACCCAGCACACGGGTAGCGGATCTTCGACTGGCAGGTCGAGCACATCCACCCGTCGCCGACCCGCTTCTTCGACCGGGCCATGCGTCCACACTCGACACAGGTCGGGTCGCGGACTGCGATGCGGCGCGCGCCAGCCGAGTACAACGCCTGCGCCAGCCGGCGTAGGACCGGCACGGTGCCGGACGTGCCGTCGGTCAGCGCATGCGGGTGCGCGGTGAGGTACTCGGCCAGCAGCCGCACGGTCCGCGCCGCCGAGGCGGCCTGGATGACCGCCTGCTCGATGGCCTGAGTGCTCAGCTGCGGCTCTACCGCGGCCACGGCGGCCACCACCCGGGCCCGGTTGCTGGAGACGGTGTCGGCGGCTTGGTGGCGGCGCGCGCACTGCCCACACCACCGTCGGCCGTCAGGGTCGCGACCCACCAGACGCTGCACCCGGCCACACTGCCCGCATGGTCCGCTGCGTCGTTTGGCGCAGCAGTTCGAGCAGATCCTTCCCTGCGGGCTGACCCCGCGCAGCCGCACGCTTCGGCCGCAGGAGGCACACGGCGTACCGGTCATGGCGCCCGGCGGACCTCCGCCCGTCGCGGGCGCCGCTCCCGCACCGCCTCCGGTACCTCGCCACCCCCGCCGCCGGTGGTGCCGGTAGCCCGCAACGGCGCGGCCTGCACGGTGGGCTCGATCAGGTCAGCCGGGGTGCAGTCCAGGATGTCACACAGGGCCACGAGCGTGCGTAGGCTCAGCCGCTCCGGAGTCTGCGCCACCAGCCGATACACCTGCGCAGCCGAGAGTACGACGCCCCGTTCGGCCAGCAGCGGCGCGAGGTCGGTGGTGGAGAACATGCCCCGCGTGGCCATCAGGGTGCGCAGGTTCCACCGGTACCCCAACTTGCGTGCACGGGCCACCAGCAGCACCTCCTCTCAGCTCGACTCGGCCGGCCGGTCCGGCTCGAAGGCCCGGTCCAGCGCCCGACGCAGAACCGTGTTCTTGAACTCCGAGCCGACGCTGGTGTAGATCGCCGTGGTCGACCCCCACGAGTGCCCGACCTGCTGCTGCACGAACAGGTGGTCAAAGCCGTCCTCCAACAGATGCGTCACGTACGAGTGGCGCAGGCAGTGCGGGCTGAGGATCGGGTCCATCCCCAACGCGTCACGGTAGGCGGCGAACCGGGCATTGATGTGCTCCACCGAAATCCGGCCACCCCGCTCGGTCGGCCACATCGCGGTGCCCGCGACCCGATACAGCGGCCGGATATCAGCGATCCACTCGGCGACCGCCTCCGCCGCCCAACCCATCGTGGTCAGTACCGTGCGCCGCCGTGGTGGGCTGCCCCGCATCGCCTTGCCGAACCGCACCGACAGCGCCCCATGCCGACCAAACTGCGGCGCCGACGCGTTCGCCGACCAGTCCACAGTGTCCAACTTGGACGACTCGCGACGGCGAAGACCCCAACCGTAGACCACCTTGTACAGCGTCGCGTCCCGATAGGCCGCCAGCCACCCCTTGCGGCCCGACTTCGCGGTACGCGCCACCTCCCCGTCGCAGTGGTCGAAGAACGCCTGCACCTCCTCCCGGCTCAACGGCCGGTTACCCGGCCGTCCCTCGGACTCGCTGCGATGCACTGCCGTGTTCCACTCGTGGAACACCTGCACCGGATGAGTGCCGAAGTGCCGCTGGCAGACCTCATCCCAGCCGTAGCAGCGTTCGGTCGCGTACCCAGGAACACCGAGACCGCGTTCTGGTAGCTGCGCACCGTCGAGTGGGAAAGGCCCCGAGATACCAGGTCCGAACTCCACTCCTCGACGTCGGCCGGTGTCCACTTCCACGGGTAGTCGTTGGTGAACGCCACGAACCGCCGCACGTGCAACGCCCGCTGCTCGATGGTCTGCGCGCTTAGCAGACGTGACCGCTGCTGGGCCGCCCACCCCGTCAGCATCGCGTCCAGCACAGCCTCCTCCGGCTGCAGGAACCGCACACCCGACGCCAGCACCGCCGAGGCCGCACCGGGCAGCGGCTGCACATCGACCCGGTGCTCAGCCGGCACCCCAACCACCGCCACCTCCGACCGAAGGGAGCCAGATGAACGCATCGTTCATCAGATGCAAACGAGCACCGCCAGCCCTGGTCACGGACACCCAGGCATCGACCACCCCGACCGGGGCGTCACACCCCGCGATCCCTTTGCCAGCAACGACAACGAACACCCAACAGCGAATCATTCATCCAATGCAATAAAGGAGAGAACATGGCCCACGAAATCGAACAGGTCGCCACGGGCGCATACGCCTTCGCCTCCGCACGCCTGTCCGCTTGGCACCAGCTGGGCACCGTCACCGACGACTGCATGACCGCCGAGGACGCCATGGCCAAGGCGTTCCTCGGCGGCTGGAAAGTCCGCAAGATCGACATCCAGGGTGTGGAGTACACCGAGAACGGGGTCAACGTCATCGAGTGCCCGGACAAGAAGATGACCGTCCGGACCAACATCGTCACCGGCGTCACCGAGTACCTCGGCGTGGTCGGCACCGACTATGCCACGGTGCAGAACGAGGA
>JAFMQQ010000749.1 GCA_017354595.1 Micromonosporaceae bacterium | reverse complement strand
ACCAGTCCAGGTCCACCCCGTGCCCGGGCAGCACCTCGGTCGCCGCGTCCACCCAGCGCTGGTACGAGAAGTGCTCCGACCAACCGTCGAACCTGCCACCCCGCTCCCATACCCGGCGGATCACCCCGGCCACCCTGCGGTCGCCACGGGAGAGCAGCCCCTCGATGTGCGTGGGCTGCCCGTCGTGGTACCGGTACCCGACCGCGCGCCCGACCGACCGGTCCGCGTTGATCGCCTGCTTGAGCAGGCGCAGCCGGCGGTCGATCGTCTCCGGGGTGGCCATCGCCGCCCACTGGAACGGGGTGTGCGGCTTGGGTACGAAGCCGCCGATGCTAACCGTGCACCGGACGTCGCGGGAGCCGGTCGCCGCCCGGCCGGCCCGGATCACCTCGTGCGCCAGCCGGGCGATCTGCACCACGTCCTCGTCGGTCTCGGTGGGCAGCCCGCACATGAAGTACAGCTTGACCTGGCGCCAGCCGTGGCCGTATGCGGTGACCACGGTACGGATCAGATCCTCTTCGCTGACCATTTTGTTGATCACGCGACGGATCCGCTCCGAGCCGCCCTCCGGCGCGAAGGTCAGTCCGGTACGCCGGCCGCCCCGGGACAGCTCCTCGGCGAGCGTGATGTTGAACGCGTCCACCCGGGTCGACGGGAGGGCGAGCGAGACGTTGCTGCCCTCGTACCGGTCGGCCAGGCCCTTGGCCACCTCGCCGATCTCCGAGTGATCGGCACTGGACAGGGAGAGCAGCCCGACCTCGGTGAAACCGGAGTACTCGAGACCCTTCTGCACCATCTCGCCGATGGTGTCGATCGACCGTTCCCGCACCGGCCGGGTGATCATCCCGGCCTGGCAGAACCGGCAGCCACGGGTACAGCCGCGGAAGATCTCCACCGCGTACCGTTCGTGTATCGTCTCGGCGAGCGGTACCAGCGGCTTCTTCGGGTACGGCCACTCGTCCAGGTTCATCGTGGTGCGCTTGCCGACCCGCGTCGGTACCCCCGACCGGTTCGGCACCACCCGGTCGATCCGGCCGTCCGGCAGGTAGTGCACGTCGTAGAAGCGGGGAACGTAGACGCCCTCCGCCGCGACAAGGCGCAGCAGCAGCTCGTCCCGGCCGCCCGGGCTGCCGGCGAGCTTCCACTCCCGGACGATCCGGGTGATCTCCAGCACCGCCTCCTCGCCGTCGCCGAGCACCGCGGCATCGATGAACTCGGCGATCGGCTCCGGGTTGAAGGCGGCGTGCCCGCCGGCGATCACCACCGGGTCGTTGCTGGTGCGGTCGCCCGCGGCAAGCGGGATGCCGGCGAGATCGAGCGCGGTGAGCAGGTTGGTGTATCCCAGCTCGGTGGCGAACGAGATGCCGAACAGGTCGAAGCTGCGTACCGGACGGTGAGCGTCCACAGTGAACTGTGGTACCGCCGCGGCGCGCATCAGCGCCTCCAGGTCCGGCCAGACCGCGTAGGTGCGCTCGGCGAGCACGTCGGGCAGCTCGTTGAGCACCTCGTAGAGGATCTGCACGCCCTGGTTGGGCAGGCCGACCTCGTACGCGTCGGGGTACATCAGCGCCCACCGTACGGTCGCCGCGTCCCAGTCCTTGACCACGCCACCCAGCTCGCCGCCCACGTACTGGATCGGCTTGCTCACCCTCGGCAGCAGCTGTTCCAGCTCCGGCCAGACGCTTCTCATGATTCCCCAGCCTACCCAGTCACTGGCAGGGCCGCCCTCAGCACAACTTCATTGAAGTTGTGGTTATGGGGGAGCCGATAACCACAACTTCAATGAAGTTGCGGCACCCGGCTCACGGCACCCGGCTCACGGCACCCGGGTGACGGCGACCCGGACCGGGATACCGTCGCCGGCCTCGCCGAGGTACCCGGCCTCACCGGCCGGGCCGGCCTCGACGGCCTCACCGGCCGGGCCGGCCTCGACCGACCGGGACAGCGTCTCGCCGGCGATGAAGTCCCGGTGCGCCGCCACCGCCGCGGCCACCTCCTCGGGCGCCTCGACCACCGCTGTGATCCGGTCGGAGACGTCCAGGCCGGCCTCCCGGCGCGCCTGCTGCAGCACCCGGATCACGTCCCGGGCCAGGCCCTCGGCGGCGAGTTCCGGGGTGACCGCGGTATCCAGCACCACCACCCCCTCACCCGCTGGCGTTTCTGACTGGGCGTGCCCTCCCGGGGCGCGCAGTGGGGCCGAGTGCTCCGCGTCCGCGGCGACCAGGCGCAGCTCGTACTCGCCCTCGCGTAGCGGCTGCCCGCCCGCGGTCACCACGCCGTCGGCCAGCGTCCACTCGCCCGCCTTCACCGCGCGGATCACCTGCTGTACCGCGCCGCCGAGCCGGGGGCCGAGCACCCGGGGTACCACGG
>JAFMQQ010000748.1 GCA_017354595.1 Micromonosporaceae bacterium | reverse complement strand
GCCTCGGCGAACATGCCGGCGACCGAGACCTCCGCCACCTTCGCCGACAACCGCGCCGGCCGGTTCTCGACGCTGTCGGTGGTGAAGACCCGTTCGATCGGGCTCGCATCCAGCCGCCGGTTCGCGCTCTCGGTGAGCAGTGCGTGGGTGACCGCCGCGTACACACGTGTGGCGCCGCGCTCGACCAGCACCTGGGCGGCGTTGACCAGGGTACCGGCGCTGATGGTGAAGTCGTCGACTATCAAGGCGGTACGGCCGGCGACCGAGCCGATCAGCTCGACGATCTCGGCCGACTCGGAGTGGTCGACGCGCCGCTTGTCGGCGATCGCGGTCGGCGCGCGCAACCGGTCGGCCCACAGCCGCGCCTTCTTGGCGTACCCCGCATCCGGTGCGACGACCACCAGGTCAGCCAGCTCCTGCGCGGCGATCGCGGTGCAGAGTGTCGGCAGGGCTGACAGGTCGTCCACCGGTACCGTGAAGAAACCCTGCACCTGCGGCGCGTGCAGGTCCAGGGTGACCACCCGGTCGACACCGGCGGCCTGGATGGCGTCGGCGCAGACCCGGGCCCGGATGGAGACCCGCGGCTCGTCCTTCTTGTCGCCCTTGGCATAGCTGAAGTACGGGATCACCGCGGTCACCGAGCAGACGCTGGCCCGCTTGAGCGCGTCGATCCAGAAGAGCAGTTCGACCAGGTTGTCGTTGGCCGGAAACGCGGTCCCCTGGACGATGAACACGTCCCGACCGCGGACGTTCTCCAGCACCCTGACGAACAGGTTGCCCTCGGAGAACCGCAGCGTCTCGGAGGCACCGAGCGGTACCCCGAGGTTGTCCGCAACGGCCTGGCCGAGCCGGCGGCTCGCCGAACCGGCGAACAGGAGGATGTCCGGTGCAGCGCGGGTGCTCATGCCCGCCAGCTTTCCACCTCCGGTCGCGGTGGGCCGGCCGGTGGCTAGGCGGAGCCGCGCCAGCCGTCGACCGGGAGGCCGAACTTCGCGACCAGCCGGTCGGTGAACGGCTGCGGGTGCAGGCGTACCACCCGCACCGGAAGCTCACCGCGGCGGACCGTCACCACGGCGCCCGCGGCCACGTCGAAGACCCGGCGGCCGTCGCAGCAGGCGACCGCCGAGGTCGTGTACGGATCGACGGTGATCGTAATGGTCGAGGTGGGTGCGGTGACCAGTGCCCGGCTGAACAGCGCGTGGGCGCTGATCGGCACCACCAGTAGCGCCTCCACCTCGGGCCAGACCACTGGCCCGCCGGCGGAGAAGGCGTACGCGGTGGAGCCGGTCGGGGTGGCGCAGACCACGCCGTCGCAGCCGTACCGGGAAAGCGACCGGCCGTCCACCTCCACCAGCAGCTCCAGCATCCGTTCCCGGGCGCCCTTCTCCACACTCACCTCGTTGAGCGCCCAGGAGCGCAGCACCGGCAACCCGTCCTGCTCCACCGCGACCTCGACGGTGAGCCGTTCGTCCACTGTGTACGCACCATCGACCACGCAGCGCACCGCGTGGTCCAGGTCGTCTATCTCCGCCTCGGCGAGGAAACCGACCTTGCCCAGGTTGATGCCGAGCAGCGGCGCCTTGGCCGGCCGGGCCATCTCGGCGGCGCGCAGCAGGGTACCGTCGCCGCCCAGCGCCAGCACGATCTCCACGCCGTCGGCGGCGGACGGGCCGGCGACCGGTACCACACCGGGCAGCTCCAGGGCGAGCATCTCGTCGTTGGCCATGCGTACCGTGAAGCCCGCCTTCAGCAGATCGGCCGTGATCGCCCGCGCATGGTCGGCACAGTCCCGCCGGCCGGTATGCGTCACCAGAAGCGCTTCCCTGCCGCTCACACACTCGCCTCTCGTACCTCGTCCGCGTTGACGGGTGGCGCGCCACGGCGCAGCCACAGGAAGACTTCCACATTGCCCGACGGGCCTGGAAGCGCGCTGCGCGCCACACCCGCCACGCCCAGGCCCAACTCGGCCGCCGAGGCGGCGACAGCGAGTACCGCCTCGGCGCGCAGTTGCGGATCGCGTACCACGCCACCCGGGCCCACCCGGCCGCGGCCCACCTCGAACTGGGGCTTCACCATGGGCACCAAGTCTCCGTCCGGCGCGGTGCAGGCGACCAGGGCCGGCAGGACCAGAGCCAGCGGGATGAAGGACAGGTCCGCGACGGTCAGCTCCACCTGGCCGCCTATCGCCTCTGGTGTCAGGGTGCGCACGTTGGTGCGCTCCACCACCCGTACCCGGGCATCGGTACGCAGTGCCCAGGCGAGCTGGCCGTACCCGACGTCCACGGCGACCACCTGGGCCGCACCGGCGCGCAGCAGCGCGTCGGTGAAGCCACCGGTTGAGGCGCCGGCGTCCAGGCAGCGCCGGCCGGCC
>JAFMQQ010000747.1 GCA_017354595.1 Micromonosporaceae bacterium | reverse complement strand
ACGCTACCCAGGCCGGTACCGACCCGGTGCCCGGTTGGGCAACCCGCCGGGCGCCGGTCAGGCGCAAGCCGCCGGGCGCCGGTCAGGCCTGCGCCGGTACCACGGCGTCCATCGGCGCCTGTGGCAGATCCGGGGAGATGAAGCCGCGCCCGTCCTCGGTCACCACCGCGACCTGGTAGCCGGCCAGCTTCGCCAGCCAGTCCAGTCCGTCCAGTCCCATCGCCACACCGGTGGTGGCGTACGCGTCGGCGCGGGCGAGGTCGGGGCCGACCACGGTGACCGAGCGCAGTACCGCGGCCGGCGTACCGTCTCGTGGGTTGACGACATGCGGGCCACGCTCGTAGGTGCCCGAGGTGGCGACGGCGAGATCGTTGCCGGCGACCATCAGGTACGCGCCGTCGCCGTGCCACGGGTGGCGGATCGGGACGTGCCAGCGTTGCCCGGGGGCTGGTGCGCCCCGGGTGCGGATGTCGCCGCCGGCGTTGACGAAGTGGTTGACCGAGCCGGCTTCGGTGAGCCGGGCGGATGCGATCTCGGCCGCCCAACCCTTGACGTACCCGGACGGGTCGAGCCGCCCGGTGGCGTACACGTCGAAGTACCCGTCGGTCTCCTGCCACAGGTCCGCGCAGGCGTCCAGCACCGTACGCAGATCCTGCGAGCAGTCGGCGAGGCGGAGCTCGCCGCGGTCGAGGCGGCACACCTCGCTGTCCGGCTTGTAGGTGCTGAAGCGCCGGTCGACTTCGCGCATCCAGTCGAACACGTCCTCGGCCAGCTGAGCCAGTCGCCCGGGTGGCAGCGGATCGGTCAGGTGCACCGCGATCATCGTGCCCATGATCTCCTCGTGCCGCAGCAGTCCGCTGGGCCGGAGTCCATTGGGCAGGGGGCTATTGGGCCTGAGTCCGTCGGGCACCGTCATTTCCTGGAGGCTGGCCTGGAGGCCCGGCCTAGAGGCCGGCCTTGCTGAGCGCGGAACGCAGCGAGGCCTGGTACGCATTGCTGGTCAGCGTCGCGCCGCTGTAGTGGATCGACGAGATGCTGGTCTTGTAGTACTTCGGCGTCAACGAGTTGAGGGCGGGCAGCGCGGAGCTGTTCGCGGACCAGTTGGACCGGCTCAGCGAGGACGAGGCGCTGCTGACCGCGCCGTTGCAGACCTTGATGCTGACCGTGACCGTACCGGTGCCGGGTGAGGAGACGCCCTGTCCGCTGCCGGTGACCGTCGAGCACGATGCCGGTGCCGTGGTGGTACCCCCGCCCCCGCCACCGGCCGGGGTGGTACGGCCGGCCTGCGGCCGGGCGGTGGTACGGGTCACCCTCGGGGTTGCCTTGCTGCCCGGCGTACCGCTGGCGCCGGGTGCGACGGGCGCCGCGCTGCCGGCCGCGGGGTCGTTGCCGGCGGCTGCGGCGTCGCCCGCGGTGATCGCGTTCGGGGTGTCCGCGGTTGCCGATGGAGCGCCGTACTTGGCCGCCACGAGCAGCGTGGTGCCGATCACGGTGCCGAGCACCGCGGCGGTCGCTCTGCGCATGGTGATTCCTCCAGGTCTCCGGTCAGAACTGTCTCCGGTCAGAACTCTCCGGTCGCAACGGCTGGCTGTCAGAACTCGAACGGATCGAGGTGGATGTGTTTCTTCGGTACCCGCATCCGGCGCAGCGACTTGACGGAGGCGCTGATGATGCCCTGCGGTCCGCACAGGTACACGTCGCGATGGCGTAGGTCCGGCACGAGCTTACGCATGCCGGCGGGGCTGAACGCGTGCCTGGTGGCCGGGTCGTCGCGCGAGCCCAGCACGTACCAGACCCAGGCGCCGCGGTTGTGGGCCAGCGCCTCCAACTCCTCCCGGAACACCAGATCGTCGGCCGTGCTCGCCCGGTACAGCACGATCGTGCCGGCCGGCAGGTCCTCCAGCAGAGCACGGATCGGGGCGATACCGCTGCCGCCCGCGATCAGCAGCGCGCCATGGTTGACCCGGCGGTCAGCGGTGAACGCACCGGACGGGCCTTCGGCGAAGACCCGGCTGCCCGGACGCAGGTACTGCAGGTCGTCGGTGTGGTCGCCGACGACCTTCACGGTCAGCCGCAGCCAGTCGTCGTTCGGCGCCGCGGAGAGCGAGAACGGATGCGCCTGGTACCAGCCGCGCCGGGTCAGGAACCGCCACCGGAAGTACTGTCCGGCCTTGGCTTCCAACCGATCCAGCCGGTTCCCTCCAATGTAGATGGAGACCATGTTCGGTGCCTCGGGCACGACGGTCAGCACCCGGAAGCGGTGCCGCAGGTTGAGCCACAACGGCTCCACCACCCGGCCCCACGCCAGCGAGACGATCACCAGCATGTAGAGCCCGAACCAGTACCGCCGGGCAAAGCCGCCCTGTACCAGAT
>JAFMQQ010000172.1 GCA_017354595.1 Micromonosporaceae bacterium | reverse complement strand
CGGCGTGCTGGTCGCGGTGCTCGGCACCGGCGTGGACACCAGCAACGCGCAGTTCGGCCGGGAGCAGGTCATCGCCGGACCCGACTACACCAACGCCACCAAACCGACCACAGTGGACTGTGACGGCCGGGGTACGTTCGCCGCCGGGCTGATCGGCGCCCGGGTGGACCGGCGCACCACCTTCGCCGGCATCGCGCCGGGGGTACGGCTGCTCGCGGTGCGCTACGTGCAGGCGACCAGCAACGGTTCCTCCGATGTCGACCCCGACAAGCTCGCCCAGGCGATCGAGGCAGCGGTACGGGCACACGCCAAGGTGATCTGCGTGGTGGTGCCGTCCAAGGTGGACAGTGCCAGGCTACGCGCCGCGGTCGGCGTGGCCCGAGCGGCGGACGCGGTACTGGTCGCACCCGCCTCGGAGAAGCTCGGCTACCCGGCCGCCACCGCGGGCGTACTCGCGGTCGGCGCTATCGACCAGAGCGGTGCGCCCGTCTCCGAGGGCTCCGGCGGCTACCTCGGCATAGCCGCGCCCGGGCAGGGGCTGGTCGGTATCGCGCCGACCAGGACCGGCGCCGTCGGGCACATCTGGCCCATCGACGACCCCGCCTACGCCGCCGCCTTCGTCGCCGGTACCGCCGCGCTGGTGCGGGCGTACCGGCCATCGCTGTCGGCGAACCAGGTGATCGCCCGGCTGGAGCACACCGCCGGCCGGCCCGCCGCGGCCGGTGGCCGCGACCCGCGCCTGGGTTGGGGCGTGGTGAACCCGTACCTCGCGGTGGCATCCGAGGGCGTCGATGCCGTGCCGGCCGGCCCGGCGCCGGCGGTCGGAGTCGCCGGTGCGCGGCCGGTGGTTGCGGCGAAGCTCTCCGGCCTGCGCCTCGGGCTCGCGGCCGGGATGGTCACGCTGGCGGTCCTGGTCGCCATCGGGACCGTGGTGGTGCGGCGGGGCCGGGCCCGGGGCTGGCGCTCGGGGACCGCGCCGTGACTCGGGGTACCGGCATCGGCACCCCAGCACCTGCGGGAATCAGAAGGGCCGGATGGTGCCGGTCGGGTCCACCGGCAGTTCGTCGCCGATGATCGACGGTGCCACCATGGTCTGCTCGCCCCACACGTCCTCGGTCTCCACCAGCCACGGCGGGATCCGCTTGCCGCCGCCGAGGCCGTCCTCCATGCCCGCCGCGCCGTACCCCATCGCCGGTACGAAGCCGGCGCCGGTCGTACTCGCGGCGGTGCTGCCGGCACCGGCGAACAAGGATGAGGCGCCGGCCGCGCTGACCGCACCGCCGGCGGCCAGCGCGGGGCTGGCGATCGACTTGCCGCTCAGGCCGGGGATTCCGCCACCACCCACCTTCGCCGCGTTGGTGGCCGCCTTGCTCAGCGCGTTGGTGCCGAACAGGCCTGCCGCGGCGGCGCCGGCCGCGGCCAGCCCGTCGGTGAAGACCCTGCTGAACAGCGGCGTCGATACGCTGCCGTCCGGGTTGACGATGCCCATGCTGCCCGGGATCACGGTACCGTCGGCGGCGACCTCGGCCTGCGCGGTCAGCGGCGGCTGGGGCATCGACGCATCGATCGTCACATCCGTATCCGCGAGCTGCCCCATCACCCGGGCCGCCTGGGCCTGGGCGGTCGCCGCCGCCTGCTGCTGCGCCGCGGCAACCGCGGCGGTCTGGCCCGGCGCGTTGAGTACCGCCGGTGCCCAGCCGGACATCGTCGCCAGCGATGGCATCGCCGGTGCCGCCGCTACGTCGACCGGGTCCGGCATCTGCGCCTGAGCGGTGCGCAGCGCGTCGGCAGCGTTGTACATCAGGTCCCGGACCGACTGCGAGCCGGTGGCGACCTCGTTCACCCCATTGACCAGGTCGGAGATCATGTTCTCGTACGCGGTCGCCGCCTCGCCCGACCAGATGCCCTTGAAGTTGTTCATCTTGTTCATCAGGTCGCCCGCGCCCGCATAGAGCGCCTTGGTGACGTTGTCCCAGGCGTCTCCGACGGCGGTCACCTCGTCGGGGTTGCCGTCGTGCAGCATCTTCCACAGGTCGCTGTGGTGGAAGCCGTCGAAGTTGGTGTGGTGGCCCACCGATCAGCCCTCCAGCCGGAAGATCGACGGGTCGGAGTACGTGATGGGCGCGGGAGCCGGGCCCGACCCCTGTACCACGATCGGCAGGTTCGCCGGCACGTTGTCGCCGTTGACCGTGATGTTCGCCGGCTGGCCGGAACTGATCTGGATCGCGATCGGCTGCGCCCCGGTCGTGGTCTGCCCCACCGCGGTCGTGCCCGCGACGCCCGGATCCAGCGTGTTGGCGTAACCCGCGAGCTGGGACTGGTCCATGACGCCGAGGTTGGATGCCGCCTGGCCGTCGAACTTCTGGTACGTGGCGGTCACGGTCTTGGTGACCTCACCGGCGAAGGCGACCGCCTGCCGTACCGCCTGGAGCACCGTGTACATCTGCCCGGCGACCGCGAGGTGTCGGGCGGCCAAGGTCTGGCCCTCCGGGAAGCTGCCCAGTGGCGGTTCGCTCTGCGCCACCGTGGCGATCCGGTCGAGCGGCTTGGTCAGCCCTTCCAGCTGGGTCTGCAGCTCCTGCTCGAACTGTTGCAGTGCCTGCAGATGCACGCTGAAGGTTCCGTCGGACGCCATGCAGCACCCCTCACGTCACACGGTCGGTCGCGTCAATGCTCCGGCGGTAGAGCCGCCGAAACCGGGGCGGTTACGCCGGATCAGCACTACGGCGCGCGGCGGTCCGGTCACCCAACCGGCCCGCCCGCGTACCGTCGTCCTGCGGCCCCCCGACAATGTCAGGCGAACAGGTTGGTGGCCAGGCCGTGATCGGTGGCCCGGGCCAGGTCCGTGTTGCTGTTCACCGTCTTGCCGAAGCTGGTGATCAGGCTGATGATGTCCTGCGACGCGCTCTGGAGCTTGGTCTGCGCCGCCAGCGCCGCCTGACCCGCCTGGCTGGTGCCGTCCTGCAGCCAGATCTGCTTCAACGGAGCCAGATCCTGCAGCAGCTGCTCGATCGTGCCGTTCAGCGCGGTCGCCGTGCTCAGCAGCTCGGCCGCGATGTTGTCGGCAGCGGCGGTGTTGTACGTGATGGTTTCAGCAGCCATCGCGATACCTCTTCCTCTCTCGTTGCCTTGTCCGGCGTCAGCTGGTCAGCATGCCGCGCAGCTTGCCGAGGTCGCCGGCCTGCTGCTGGCTGGTGTTGGTGTAGGTCGTGTTGGCCTGCCCGATGGACTGGCCGAGCTGCTGCAGCGCCGCTTCGATCTTCGCCTCGTCCTGCTGCAGCGCCATGTGCAGCTGGTTCAGGGCGACCACGTGGTCACCGGCCATCGCGGCCGCACCCTGCACCACAACGTCCTCAAGCTTGCGCATCAGGTTGCGCGCTGTCGCCGCGCAGGTTTCGAAGCCGGTAACTGCCTTGGCGGTCGCCACGTCAGTCATGTTGTAAGAACCGGCACCGGTTGTCGCCATACCCACTCACCTCCTGGTCCCGTATAACGTAGCTGTGACGCTAGGGAGCCGGGTAGAGCGGATCCACGGCACAATTACCCACAATGGACCGATGTCCACGCGGTGATCACCCGTAGTTCGTCCGCAGCCAACCCACCTGCACCAGCTCGGCGCCGTCGCGCCGGCTGACCAGGTGGCCACGGCCGGCCGGCTGCGGGCCGGTCTTCACCTCGCCGAGCAGCACGCCCTCCTCGCGCGGCCCGGACATCACCAGGCCGGGTGAGCCCAGCTCGCGTACCCGCTGCAGAACCGGCTCGAAGAGCGCGCGGGCCGAACCGCCGGCCCGCCGGGCCAGGATCAGGTGCAGGCCGACATCCTTGGCCTGGGGCAGGAACTCCAGCAGCGGCATCACCGGGTTGCCGGATGGCGCGTTCACCAGATCGTAGTCATCGACGATGATGAACACCTCCGGACCGGACCACCAGGACCGGGTACGCAGCTGTTCGGGGGTGACCTCCGGCCCGGGCAGCCGCTCGTGCAGGATCTCGGTGAGTTCGGCGACCAGCGGCTGCAGCGCCGGTTCCGAACCGGCGAAGGCGAGCAGGTGCGACTCCGGTACGCAGTCGAGCAGACCGCGTCGGTAGTCGACGACCAGGATCCGGGCGCTGCCCTCCGGGTACCGGCGCACGATGCCCTCGGCGATCAGCCGCAGCAGCCCGGTCTTGCCCGACTCCACGTCACCGAAGGCGAGGAAGTGCGGGTCGGCGTCGAAGTCCAGGTACACCGGGGCGAGCGTCGACTCGGCGAGGCCGATCGGGATCCGCCGCTGCCCCTCGACCGGCCCGGGCAGTTGCTCTGCGGGTACCAGCCGGGGCAGCAACCGGACCTTCGGCGCGCGCTCGCCGCGCCAGCCCGCGTCGACCTGCTTGACCAGATCAGCGACGCCGCCGGCCAGATCGCCCGGTGACTGACCGGAATCGATGCGTGGCAGCACCGCGAGGTAGTGCAGCTTCTCCGCGGTCAGCCCCCGGCCGGGCCGACCCTGCGGCACGTTCGCCGCTGCCCGCCGGTCGATCATCGAGTCGGTCGGGTCGCCCAGCCGCAGCTCCAGCTGGGTGCCGATCATGTCCTTCACCGCCGGGCGCAGCTCCAGCCAGCGGTTCACGGATAGAATCACGTGGATGCCATAGCTCAGCCCGCGGCCGGCCAGCTTGCTGACGATCTCCTCCAGGGCCTCGTACTCCTGGCGCAGCGTCATCCAGCCGTCGACCACCAGGAAGACGTCGCCGAACCGGCGCCCGTCGGTGGCCGGCGGCGGGTTGGCCCGGAAGGTCGCCATCGAGTCGATGCCCATCGAGGTGAACAGCTGCTCACGCTCGGCGAGCAGGGTGTTGACCTCAGCGACGGTACGCCGGCAGCCCTCCTCGTCCAGCCGGGAGGCGACGCCGCTGACGTGCGGCAGCCCGGCCAGCGCGGTGAGCGTGCCACCGCCGAAGTCGAGGATGAAGAACTGCGCCTCCGCGGGCGTATGGGTCAGCGCCAGCGCGCAGACCATGCTGCGCAGCAGGGTACTCTTGCCGCTCTGCGGCGCGCCGACCACCACCGCGTGCCCGGCCGCCCCGGACAGGTCGGCCCAGAGCAGGTCGCGCCGCTGCTCGAATGGTCTGTCCACAATGGCCAGTGGTACGGTCAGCCGGCCGTTGCCGGCCCAACCGTCCGGGCACAGCCCGCGCACCTCGTTGACCCGCAACGGCGGCAGCACCTGGTCCAATGTGTACGGTTCGTTGAGCGGTGGCAGCCAGATCTGGTGGGCCGCCGGCCCGCGCCCCGAGAGCCGGCTGAGCATGGCGCCCATGATGGTCTCGGCGGCCGGGCCGGCCGGTGCGGTGAAGGCGCCCTGTGGCGGCGCCTGTTCGGGTAGCTCCTCTGCGGCGGCCAGCGTGTACGGCACCGCCCGGTGCAGTACGGCCCCGGTGCTACCGGCGACCATCGGTGGCAGCTCACCGGAGACGTACGCGCACTTGAACCGGAGCAGCGTATTGGTGTCGACCTTCAAATATGCCGATCCGGGAATGGGTGGCAGCTCGTACGCGTCGGGTACGCCGAGCACCGCGCGGCTCTCCGAGGAGGAGAAGGTACGCAGGCCGATCCGGTAGGACAGGTGGCTGTCCAGGCCGCGCAGCCGGCCCTCCTCCAACCGCTGCGAGGCGAGCAGCAGGTGGATGCCGAGGCTGCGGCCCAGCCGGCCGATCATCACGAACAGCTCGATGAACTCGGGTTGGCTGGAGAGCAGCTCGGAGAACTCGTCGATGATGACCAGCAGCGCGGGCAGCGGCGCCAGTTCGGCGCCGGCCTGCCGGGCCCGCTCGTAGTCGCGCTGTGAGGCGTAGTTGCCGGCGGCGCGCAGCAGCTCCTGCCGGCGTACGATCTCGCCCCGGATCGCGTCGGCCATCCGGTCGACCAGGGTCATCTCCTCGGCGAGGTTGGTGATGACCGCGCAGACATGCGGGATATTGCCCATCCCGACGAAGGTCGCGCCGCCCTTGAAGTCGACGAGTGCGAAGTTCAGCGTCTCCGATGAATGCGTCACCGCCAGACCGGTGACCAGGGTACGCAGCAGCTCGCTCTTGCCCGACCCGGTCGCTCCGATCACCAGCCCGTGCGGGCCCATGCCGCCCTCGGCCGACTCCTTCAGGTCCAGCTCCAGCGACCGGCCCGCCTGGTCCAGGCCGATCGGGATGCGCAGCCGGTCCCGCGGCGCCCGCGGTTGCCAGGTCACCGCCGGGTCCACGTTGCGCGGGTCGCCGATGCCCAGCAGCTGCGGCAGGCCGTACATGCCGGACAGCGGGGAGTGGTCGCGTATCACCGCGGTGAACCACGGTGAGAGCCGCCGGGCCAGCGCCTCGGCGACCGGTAGCTCCATGGCGTCGGCCACTCCGACCAGGCGTACCTCCTCGCCGACCCGCATGCCCAGCCGGCCCTCCTCCACCACCAGGTCAAGGTTCGGCGCGTGCGGTACCGGTACCCCACCGTCCACATTGAGCAGAGTTACCCCCTGCAGCCCGCCGGGCGGCGCGAGCCGGTGGTCACCGGTGACACCCGCCGCGTCGACCAGTACCAGGATGTGCGGCGCGTCGGGAGTGTTGCGGTTGCCGGGTGTCAGCGGCATCCGCTCGCCCAGGTCGGCACCGAGCAGCTCGGCCACCCCGGACAGCTGCCCGGCGACCAGCCGTACCGGTCCGGCGGCGTCGCCGCGTTCCCGGTGCAGGCAGTGCGGCAGCCACTTCAGCCACTCCCACTCCGGGTACCGCTGCGGGTCCAGGCAGGCGGCGATACGCAGAT
>JAFMQQ010000746.1 GCA_017354595.1 Micromonosporaceae bacterium | reverse complement strand
AGGAAGTGCCGGATGTTGCCGTAGTTGGTCAGTTCGGTGGAGCCGAGGTACCGACCGCTGTCCCCATCGAAGGCGAACAGGTTGACTCCGCCGTTGGGGTTGAGGTTAGGGCCACCGAAAAGCACCACTCCGTTGAAGGCACCACCGGCCCGGATGCCGATCGTCGCCGCCCGGCGCGCCTTGTCGGCCGGTGATGCGGCATCCACCACGCCGCTCTCGTCGACCAGGTGGTGGTTCTTCTTGTCGTAGTACATCAACTGCGGCGGCCGCTGGTCGCCCAGCGCGGGCAGCAGGTCCGGGTTGGCCTTGGCCGCCTGGCTCTGCCCGTACTCGCAGACGAAGTCGTCATTCAGGATCGGGTCGGTTACGTCCAGCGTGAACCCGGAGACGAGGCAGGCCACGTTGGCGCCGGTCCCGAACCAGACCTTGTTGTGTACCTGCGCCAGGCCCCACACGTACGCCTGGTTCACCTTCGGCTGGCCGACGGCGCACGGCGGGCCGGGTGGGTACGCCACCCCGACGCCGTTGAAGCACTCGTCCGGTACCGCCTTGGCTACCAGCTGGTACCGGTACTGGCTGGTGTCATCGGCGCCGGCCATGCCGGGCAGTGCCACCAGCACCAGCGGTACCGCAATGGTCGCCAACCACTTGCGTCGCCGCAGACCGCGCATCCGGCGCATCATGCGACCACCTCCACCGGGGTCCGGTCCCGCGCCACGACCCGGCCGGCGACCTGTGCCGCCCAGCCGGCCCAGTCGTCGAACTCCAGGAACCGGCCCAGCCGGCCCAACTGCTCGACCGGTTCGGCGACCAGGTCCTCGTAGCTCATCCGCAGCAGCTGCCGGGCCGGCATGTCGGCCAGCGCCTGCTCCGCCTGGTTGGTGAGGAACGCACACAGGCTCAGGTACCGGCCGGTGTCCCGGCCGCGTTCGCGCAGCGACTCGGCCGTCAACCGGTCCGGCAGGTACGCTCGCAGGTCCTCCGGTACCTGCTGGCCCGGTTGCAGCTTGAACGGGTCGAGGCCGCACCGGCCGAGAAACTCCACCCGCAGCTGGACCAGCTGGAAGGAGGGGTGCCGGCTCATCGACCGGGCCGTGTCCTCCCAGTTGCGGGTCAGGTAGACCACCCGGGCAGTGGGGAAGGCGCGCATCAGTTCGGCGGCGAAGCGGCTGGAACCACCGGAGCGTTCGACCCACCGCCGGCGGCCGGTGATCGCGGCCAGCCGGTCCAGGAACATCTGGGTGTGCGCGGCCAGAGTCTGTACCGGGAACTGCGCGACGACGGTGGCGAGCCGGTCGAACAGAGCGTCCGGGTCACTGTCCAGTTTGGAGAGTGTGATCGCCAGCACCCAGGGCAGTTCGGTGAGCCGGCTGGCCCACCGCCCGGTCGCCGGGTAGCGCACCTCCTTGGGCGGCAGGCCGATCCGGAACAGGGTTGCCATCTCGTACTTGGGGCGGGCGAGCAGCTGCCAGAACTGCGCCGCGGTCATCTGTTCCTCGGCCCGGGCCCAGGGCAGCGATACCGAGAATTCCTGGACGGACAGGGTGTCCTGCTGTTCGGCGATCAGGTCCGAGAGCAGTGTCGAGCCGCATCGGCCGTTGCTGATGATGATCCAGCGGCCGGTGTCGGGTGGTTCCATCGATTCCCTCCTCTGTCATGCGTGGTTGTCAGTCACGGCCGCCCAGCGGGCTCCGTCCGGTCTGTGCTTGCCGGCCGCGCCGGCCCGGCGAGGTGGTGCCGATCCAGCCACGCGGCGATGTGGCGGTGTACCGCACTCGGCTGGTCCAGCAGTACGGTGTGCCGGCCGCCGGCGATCACCGCGGTGGTCGCCGCGGGGAGCCGGTCGAGGGTCGAGGCGAAGCCCGCCATGCCGGAGGCGGCGCCGTAGATGCCGAGCACCGGCTGGTGGATCGCCTCGATCTGCTGCTGGCTGGGCAGCCGGCTGCGGGCCAGGTCCGCCGCGAGAGTGGTCTCCTTCAGCAGCTGTGCCGGGCCGCGCATGGTCCAGCCCCGGCGCTGCACCGGTCGCCGGCTGGGCAACTGGCTGCTCGCCCGGTCCAGCCGGCGTAGCGCCCGCTCCATCCAGGCCGCTGTCGGGGGCGCCGACTCGACCGCAACGACGGCCCGGACCCGGTGCGGGTACCGGACGGCGTACGCGAACGCGATCGTGCCACCGAAGGAGTTGCCGAACAGGCATACCGGCGCCGTCTCGCCCAGTTTGTCGAGCAGGCCGGCGAGGTCGTCGACGAAGTCCGCCAGCCGGTAGCCCTGTGCCGGGCGTTCGGTCCGGCCGTGCCCCCGCAGGTCGTACGCGATGACCCTGAAACCGGCCCGGCTGACCGGGCCGGCGAGGGTGAAGTACCAGCTGGCCAGCGTGT
>JAFMQQ010000745.1 GCA_017354595.1 Micromonosporaceae bacterium | reverse complement strand
GCGCCGGGTCGCGGCCCGCCCGGCCGGTCGCCCAGGTGCCCCGCGGGCGGTGGTGGGGCTGCTGACCGGCTGCGTACAGAGCGCGTTCTTCTCGCACGTCTCGGCCGCCACGGCCCGGGTACTCGCGCTGGAGGGCTGCGAGGTGGTGGTACCCGCCGGCCAGGGCTGCTGCGGCGCGCTGTCCTCGCATGCCGGCCGGGACCGGCAGGCGCGCACGCTGGCCCGGCGTACCGTCGCCGCGTTCACCCGGTCTGGAGTGGACACTGTGGTCACCGATGTGGCCGGATGCGGCTCGGCGATGAAGGGCTACGCCCGGCTGCTCGCCGACGACCCGCGCTGGGCGGCGCCGGCCGCGGCACTCGCCGGGAAGGTGCGGGACATCACCGAGGTGCTCACCGAACTGGAGCCGATCGCGCCGCGCCACCCGGTACCGCTAACGGTGGCGTACCACGACGCGTGCCACCTCGCCCACGGGCAGCGGGTGACCAGGCAGCCACGTGAGTTGCTGGCCGGGATACCGGAGCTGCGCCTGGTCGAGGTACCCGACGGCGGCACCTGCTGCGGTTCGGCCGGCGTGTACAACCTGCTGCAGCGGGAGCCGGCGGCACAGCTGGGCGACCGCAAGGCGGCCGCGATCCTCGGCCTGGACCCGGATCTGGTGGTCGCCGGAAACCCGGGCTGCCTGCTGCAGATCGATGCCGCGCTGCGCCGGGCGGGCGAGTCGTTGCCGCTGCGGCACACCGTCGAGCTGCTGGACATCTCGCTGCGCGGCGGCCTGCGCGGCTGACCCGCAAACCGCTCCTCAGGACGTGAAGTCGTTGCGCAGCGCCAGGATCGCGATGTCGTCCCGGGGCGCCTCCGGGGAGAAGGCGAGCACATCGGCCCGCAGCCGGGCCGCGACCACGTCCGCCGCGTACCCGGCCAGCGGGCCGACCGCCTCGATCAGCCGGTCCAGGCCGAAGAAATCCCCGCCGCGGCGCCGTTCGGTCACCCCGTCGGTGTAGAAGACCAGCGTGTCGCCGGGTGCCAGGGAGAGCTGGGCACTGGGCGTCCTGACCTGCTCCAGCAGCCCGAGCGCGGTGCCCGTGGTACCGACGAAGCTGGCCTTGCCGTCCGCGTCGACCAGTACCGGCCGGTCGTGCCCGGCCAGGTGCAGGCTGATCTCCAGCCGGTGCCGGGTACCCACGCCCACCGCCGCCATGGCCAGCGTGCAGTACCGGCCGTCGCCGCGTTCGAAGAGCGTCTCGTTGATCCGGCGCAGCATCTCCGCCAACGGCCGCTCGTCGCGTACCAGCACCCGCAGCACATCGCGGACCAGCCCGGTGACGGCGGCGGCACCGACGCCCTTGCCCGAGACGTCGCCGACCACCACCAGCCAGCGCCCGTCGACCATCGGTACCACGTCATAGAAGTCGCCACCCACGTCGGCGTCGCCGAGTGTCGGCACGTATTCGGCGCCGAACGCGAGCCCCGGCACCGTCGGCAGTACCGGCGGCAGCAGCGACTGCTGCAGCGTCTGGGCGACCCGCCTGCGTTCGGCGTGGATCCGCGCATTGTCGACCGCCAGCGCGGCCCGCCTGGCCACGTCCTCGACGATGGCGATCTCCTCCGGATCCTGCCGGCGGTCGCCGTGCCGGCCCACGGCCAGTACCCCGAGCCGCTGGCCCCGGGCGATCAGCGGGACCGCGAAGCCGTCGGCCGGCGGGGGCAGCAGTCCCGGGGTACCGGCGCGCATCGTCTCGCGCAGCCGGCCGTGCGGCGTCTCCGGGCTGATGTACGCCTTGGCCGTACCGTCCCGCGGCGCGCCCGGCTGGCCTGGCGTACCCGCCCCGGCCGGGTAGGTCTGAATTGGCGCACCACCCTGCGGCGGGCTGGGCGCGGCGAGGTCGCGCAGCAGCGCCGGCAGCTGCCCCTCATCGGTGTGTGCCGCCGAGGCGAGCTGCGGGTCGCCCCATTCATCGGCGGAGAAGACCGCGCACCACTGGCCGAGCAGTGGCACCACCAGCCGGGGGATCAGCGCCAGGGTCAGCTGCACGTCCAGCGACTGGGCGAGCAGCTCGCTCGCCTCGGCCAGGTAGGTGAGCCAGGCCTGCCGGCGCAGGTCGGTACGGCGCAGCCGGTCGTTCTCCAGCGCCAGGCCGAGCCGCTCGGCGGTCATCTCCACCAGGGGGCGTACGTGTGGGCCGGGTGCGGTGGCGGTGGCGAGTGCGATCTCACCCACCCACGGCCGGGAGACCGGCAGCGTCACCCGTACCTGGCTGGTCTCACCGGTCAGCGGCAGCCCGTAGTCCGCGATCGCCTGGTTGCCCCGCCCGTCGGCCCGGTCCAGGTACACCCGGCCGCCGGTCGCGCCGACCGCGCCGCAGAGCCGGCCGAGCAGCC
>JAFMQQ010000744.1 GCA_017354595.1 Micromonosporaceae bacterium | reverse complement strand
GTGCGGTCGCGGCCGCGCCGGCCGCCGGCGGCGCCGCGCCGCCCAGGTCCCCCGGCACCAGCGGGGCGATGATGGTGGTACCGGCGGCCGCGGTCACCGACAGGTACACGTTGAGATAGTCGCCCTTGATGCCATCGAGCACCGCGTCGCTGAACGGGTAGGTGAGCAACACCTGCAGCGCCTGCGGGAGTGCCTGGCCGGCGTTGGCGAGCTGGCGCAGGATCGGGGTGAGCGCCCGCAGGTCGGCGACGAAGTCCGCCTGGCTACGGTCGATCACGTCGACCGCGGTACCGGACAGCTTCTGCAGCGCCTGCAGCATGGTGACCAGCTGGTCGCGTTGCTGGTTCAGCACGGCCAGCCCCGGGGCCAGGTCGTCCAGAACCGTACCGATCCGCTGGTCCCGGGCGGCCAGGGTGGCCGACAGCCGGTTCAGCGCGTCGAGAGCGGCGGTGATGTCGCCCCGGTGCGCGTCCAGGTGGGCGGCGAGCGTGTCGATCTGGTCGAGTACCGAGCGGACCTGCGGTTCGTTGCCGCCCAGCGCAGCGTTCAGCTGGACAGTGATGGTATTCAATTGATCGATGCCGCCGCCGTTGAGCAGCAGGGAGAGAGCGCCGAGCACCTCCTCCAGTTCCGGATTCCGGTTCGTCCTGGCGAGCGGGATCTCGGCGCCGCCGGCGAGGGTACCGGTGGCGTTGCCGGGCGCCACCAGTTGCACGTACTTCTCGCCGAGCAGGCTGGACTGCTCCAGGTGGGCCAGGGCGTTGGCAGGCAGGTGTACGTCACCGTTGATGAGCATGGTCACCCGGGCGGTCCAGCCACCCGGCGGCAGGTCGATCCGCTCCACCCGGCCGACCGCCACGTCGTTGACCTTCACCGCGGCCTGGGGTACCAGATCGAGCACGTCGGCGAAGTCGGCGACCACCCGGTACGGGTGGCTGCCGAGGTCCGCCCCGCCAGGCAGGGGCAGGTTGTACGCGCCGGCGAAGCCGCCGGAGCCGCACCCGGCCAGGATCCCGGCGGTCGCCACGGCCAGCGCGGCGTACCGGACCCGGCGGTTCATCACTTCACCGCCGGTTCGGTAGGCGTGTTCGTGGTCTGCACATCGCCCACGGCGGGCAGCGGCAGGGCCGGTCCGGGCCCGGCGGTGGCGGCCGGCGGTGGAGCCATGCTCAGCTCGTTCAGGTCGCCCCGGCCGGCGAAGGTACCGATCGCCGGATCGTACGCGTCCAGCAGGTTGGTGACCGCGAGCGGGACGTCGTCCAGCGCCTCGGCCAGCGACTGCCTCTCCTGCACCAGGATCCTGGTCACGGTCGCCAGTTTGTCCACATTGGACTTGATCCGGGCCCGGTTGTCCCGGATGAACGTGGCCACCTGGGTCAGCGCGGTGGCCAGCTGGTCGAGGGCCGCGGCGAGGCTGGTCCGGTCGGCGGCGAGGAAGCTGGCCACCTGGGCCAGCTGCGCCTCTGCCTGGCGTACCTGGCCGTCGTTGTTCTTCAGCATGGTGGTGAACTGTTCGAGGTTGTCGATGGTGCCGAACAGGTCCTGTTCCGAGCCGGAGAGGGTACGGGTCGCCGCGCCGAGCTGGGCGATCATGTTGCCCAGCGCGTCACCGTTGCCGCCCAGGTTCGCCGCACCGGTGTTGAGCAGATCGGAGAGCGCCCCACCCGCGTTGGCGCCCTGCGGCCCCAGTGCCGTGGAGAGCTGGTTCAGGCTCTGGTAGAGCTGGTCCAGCTCGACCGGCGTCGCGGTGCGGCTGGCCGGGATGGTGGCTCCGTCGGCCAGCTTCGCGCCGCCGGTGTAGGGCGGGGCGAGCTGCACGTACCGGTCGCTGACGACACTGGGCGCCACCACCGCTGCCATCGCGTTCGCCGGTACCGCCACCGTGGCATCGATCGCGAGCACCACCCGGACACCGCCGGCCTCCGGCCGCACCGACTCGATCCGCCCGACCGCGACGCCGAGCACCCGCACGTCCGATCCGGCGTAGACCCCGACCGCCTGGTTGAAGATGGCGGTGATCCTGGTCGCGCCGGCACCCCGCCACACCCACTGGTACAGCGCGCCGGCCGCGAGCAGCAGCACGACGAGGGTGCCGGCCAGGATACGGCTCCAGAGCGCGCGCGCGGTCATCATCCGCCCCCCGCCTTCGGTGGGATGCACCCGGTCGGCGGGCCGGCGCCGGGTGCCAGGTAGGAGTTGGGCACCAGCCCGCACAGGTAGGTGTCGAACCAGCGACCGTTGCCGATGGTGTTGCCGACCAGTCGGTAGTACGGGCCGGCCAGCGCCAGCGCCCGGCTCAGGTTGGCCTGGTTGCGTTGCAGCACATCGGTCACCTTGTCCAGCGCGGCCAGCGTCGGGGCCAGCTGGGCGGTGTTGTCGGCGA
>JAFMQQ010000743.1 GCA_017354595.1 Micromonosporaceae bacterium | reverse complement strand
ACTGGGACCGGGCGGTCAGCGCCGCCAGCCCGCTCATCCAGAAGTGTGCGTGCAGCACGTCCGGCTTCCACTCAGCGGTCCGCCATGACCTGGCCAGCCAGCGGCCGAAGGCGCCCATGTATGGCAGCAGCTCGTCCTTGGGCAGGCTGCGCGGTGGGCCGGCCGGCACGTGTACCACCTCGACACCGCCGCCGCAGGCGACCAGCTCGGCCAGGTGCCGCGAGTCGCGGCGGGTGTACACGCGCACCTGGTGGCCGCGCTCGCCCAAGGCGGCGGCGAGCTCCGCCACGTGCAGGTTCTGCCCGCCGGCGTCGACACCGCCGAGTGCCGCCAGTGGGCTCGCGTGCTCTGAGATCATCGCGATGCGCATGTTCACCCCTTCCTGATACCGGCCATAGGTGTGGTAGCGACCATGGCTCTGGTGCTGGCCGAGGGAGATGGCCAGCCAGCCTCTGTCGACAGCAACGTGTCCCAGTCGGTCAGGAAGCGGTCCAGCCCGTAGCGGGCCTGGGCCACCTCGCGCGCCCGGTCGCCCAGCCGGCGCGCGTCGGCCGGCTCGTCGATCAGCCAGGCGGCCGCCTCCAGCAGCACGTCGAGCCGGGTGGAGAGCACACCGGCGTCGGGTGGGACTGCTTCCAGAGCTTCAGTGGTACCCAGTGCCAGCACGGGTACACCCAGGCTCATCGCCTCCAGCAGGGACAGGCCGAGCGAGGTCCAGCGCATCGGGTGCAGGTACGCCCGCCGGCGGGCCAGTTCGCGGTGCAGCAGGGACTGGGGCGGGTCGTCGGTGACGGTCACCTCCAGCCCGGCGATCCGGTCGCTGAGATGCGCCGGCAGTGCGTCCACCCCGATCCCGTACACATCAAGCGGTGCCACGGCGGCAAAGCGCGGCAGCAGGTCGGTGCCGGTGACCCGGCCGCGGCGCACCGGTTCGTTGACCGCCACACCGAGCCGGGGCAGCTCGCCGGTGTACCGGTGGCCCGGGTCGGGGATGCCGTGTTCGATGACGGCGGTACGGGTCCCCCCGGCGTCCCAGAACAGCGCGTTGAAGTGGGTGACGTGTACCAGCACCAGGTCGCCCCGGTCGGCCATCGGGTGCCGGCTGTTGGGTACCTGTTCGCGCGGGGTGTTGTGTTCCACATACACCATCGGGATGTCCCGGCCGGGACGGCGGCGCAGCCACCGGGCCGCCAGCTCGAGTTCCTCGGGGCGTTGCAGCACAACGATGTCCAGCGGTAGCTCGGCCAGCTCCTCGGGCCTGACCTCCACCACGGTCTCCGGCCACGGGTACGTCGCCGCCCGGCCCCGCCCGAACGCTCCCCGGTCGGGTGTGACCGGTACGAAGTAGGAGTGCCTGCCCTGCACAAAGGCGGTGGTCCACGAGCCGTGTACGTGCCAGAGCAGGATCCTCACCGCGGCTCCCGGGTGAGCAGGTCCACCGCCGCCACCACATCGTCCGGGTCCACATCGGACAGACAGGGATGCCCTTCCACCGGGCAGCTGGTGGCGCGGGTACCCTGGCAGCCGGCGAGCTGGTCGCCGAGGCGGACCACCGGCGTGCGGTACGGCCCCCACTGTCCAAACGGGACAGTGGGGGCGAAGAGGCTGACCACCGGGGTACCGACCGCGGCGGCCAGGTGCGCCGGGCCGGTGTTGCCACAGACCAGCGCGGCGGCTCCGGACAGCAGCCGGGCCAGCGCGGCCAGGTCGGTCAGCCCGCCCAGGTCGGTGCCGAAGTCACCGGCGACGGCTGCGGTCAGCTCGGTCTCCGCCGGTCCACCGGTGACCAGCACCCGGTGCCCGGACCGGGCCAGGGTCGCCACGATCGCGGCGCAGGTGCGTGGCGGGCAGGTACGGGCGGCGACGGTGGCGCCCGGATGCACCACGACCGCACCATCGCCGGCGGCCGCCAGTACCTCGTCCCCGGGCGTGGCGGGCAGCCGCAGCCGCAGCCCGCCCGGGTCGTCGTCGGGCAGCGGGTACCCGGCCGCGGCCGCCAGTGACAGCGCCCGTTCCGGCTCCGGTACGCCGACCGGCACCCGGTGCCGTACGTCCAGCAGCGAGCCGGGGTAGTCCTCGCTGATCGCCGAGATCCGCGGTACGCCGGCCAGCCGGAGCAGCAGCGCCAGCGGCAGCGGGGACTGGTGGTAGGAGGTGAAGATGACCGCCTCGTCGATACCGCGTGCGGCCACCTCGGCCTGCAGCCGGTCGGTCAGCTCGGTGGTGACCGGCCCCGGTCGCGCCTCGATCCAGGGCGCCGGCCACTCCAGCAGATCGTCCACCCCGGGCAGCAGCGCACCGGCGGCGGCACCGGCCGGGCCGACCAGCAGGCTCACCCTGCCCGCCCGGGCCGCCAGCGCGCGGATCGCCGGACCGCAGACGAGCAC
>JAFMQQ010000742.1 GCA_017354595.1 Micromonosporaceae bacterium | reverse complement strand
GTGGCGGTACTCGACCGGGACTATCCGCGGATCCAGGACTGGCGCTGGTGGGCGGACAGCGGTCGCCCGCAGCCGGCGCAGCTGGTCGGCTACCTGCTCGCGCACCCACAGCCGTACCAGATCATCACCACCGACCAGGCGCAGCTGGCCGCGCTGCGGCAGATGGTGCACGACCACCCGGATGCCGACGTGCAGATCGTCGAGTACGACCCGTCGGTCACCTACCGGACCTCGTGGTGATCTGCAACAGCGCCGCAGGCGTCGCCGACTGGGCTGGTTCGACCGGCTCCGCAGGCGTCGCCGACTGGGCTGGTTCGACCGGCTCCGCAGGCGTCGCCGGGTGGGCGGCGACCATCCCGGCCGCCAGCCGGGCGGCGCAGAGCCGGGCCAGCTCGGTGTAGGCCGGCTCGCCGATCAGCGCCACCAGCTCCGGCCGGTACGACTGGAACAGCGGCTCGCCACCCACGTGCGCCTCCGGCGAGGAGGTGCACCACCAGTGCAGGTCGTGCCCGCCCTCGCCCCAGCCCCGCCGGTCGAACTCGGTCAGCGTGGTGACGAGAACCTTGGTGCGGTCCGGCCGCTTGGTCCACTTCTGGTCCCGGCGGATCGGTAGCTGCCAGCACACGTCGGGCTTGTACTCCAACGGGTGTACCCCGTCCCGCAGCGCCTGGGCGTGCAGCGCGCAACCGCCACCGCCGGGGAAGTTGGCGTCGTTGAGGAAGACGCACGGGCCGTCCGGGCGGGTGGCGGTGCGGCGGGCATCCTTCTTCCCGTCGATCGTGTCCATCTCGGTGTAGTTGTCGAACCCGCGCCGGTAGTGCTGCCAGGTCTGCTTGGTCAGCTTGCCGGCCGCCGCCCGTACCCGTTTCTCGTCGTCATCGTCGGTGAAGAACGCGCCGTGCGAGCAGCAGCCCTCCTCGCCGCGCCCGGCGATGATGCCGTGGCACGCCTTGCCGAACACGCACGCCCACCGGGACAGCATCCAGGTCAGGTCGGCGCGGATCAGGTGCTGCTCGTCGTCGGGGTCGAGGAACTCCACCCACTCCCGGGGGAAGTCCAGCCCGACTTCGAGCCGGCGCGGGTCGTCGGGCCCGCCGACGAGGTCGGCGTCGGCTTCCGCTGCCGTCTCGACGGCGACGTGGATACTCATCCGGACAGCGTAGTCCGGGTCAGCGCGGTTGCGGGCCGGCGCCGGAGACGCCCCGCCGATCCGGCCCGGATACGGTTGTCACCATGCGGCTTGGCGTGCTGGATGTCGGTTCCAATACGGTGCATCTACTCGTCGTCGACGCGTACCCCGGTGCTCGCCCGTGGCCGGCGCACTCGGAGAAGTCGGTACTGCGGCTGGCGGAGCAGATCACCCCGGATGGGCGCCTCTCTGACGAGGGCGCCGAGGCGCTGATCGAGGCGGTCAATGACGCGCGGCGCTCGGCCGAGCGGTTGCAGACCGAGGATCTGCTCGCCTTCGCCACCTCGGCGGTACGGGATGCGACCAACTGCGCCGAGGTGCTGGCTCGGGTACGCCAGGAGACCGGCGTGGAGTTGCGCGTGTTGTCGGCCGAAGGGGAGGCGCGGATGACCTTCCTCGCGGTGCGCCGCTGGTTCGGCTGGTCGGCCGGCCGGCTGCTGGTGATCGACATCGGGGGTGGCTCGCTGGAGCTGGCGGCCGGTGTGGACGAGGAACCGGACGTCGCGCTGTCGGTACCGCTGGGTGCGGGCCGGCTGACCCGCGACCGGCTACACGGGGACCCGCCGCGCACGGCCGAGGTCGTGGCCCTGATCGAGTACGCGGAGAAGACGCTGGAGAAGCCGGCCAAGGCGCTGCGCTCCAGCAGCTGGGACCGGCCGGTCTGCACCTCGAAGACGTTCCGCTCACTGGCTCGCCTGGCCGGCGCCGCGCCTTCGGGCGCCGGGCCGCTGGTACCCCGGCTGCTGACCCGTACCGGTCTGCACCAGGTACTCGGCTTCATCCGGCGGATCCCGTCCGGGAGCCTGGCCGGAATGGACGGGGTGAGCGCGAGCCGGGCGCACCAGTTGCTGGCCGGCGCGGTGGTGGCGGAGGCGACGATGAACATGCTCGATATCGACGCGCTGGAACTCTGCCCGTGGGCACTGCGCGAGGGCGTGATCCTGCGCCGCCTCGACATCCTGGAGAGCTGAGGCGTCCACAGTAGACGTTGCCGTGATCTCGGTGGGCAGTACCCGCTGCCTCCCCCGGCACCACACCTTGACCAGCGCCGTCTGTACCAGATCCTCGGACCATCCTGGGCGAGCGTTCCGGGTTGCCGTGGCTGGGCAAGCGGGTCCGTCCGGTGAAGTAAGCGTCACGTGAAGGCGTCCAGCCGCCGGCGATCGTGCGAACGGTGGACGTGGCCGGCGACCCGCTG
>JAFMQQ010000171.1 GCA_017354595.1 Micromonosporaceae bacterium | reverse complement strand
GCTTGGTCCCGTCGCGGGCCACCCCGCCCCCCGAAATGGCCTCCGGTCCAGCAGGGTGCTATCTGACAGGCTTGGCCCCGGCGCGGGTCACCCCGCGCCCAACCGCCCGCATGCTCGGCGGGCCGCACCCGAATGGCCTCCGCTCTGGCGGGTGGGGCTTAGTGTCCAGTGTGGAGGGTGGTGGCGATCTGGGAGCCGGACTGGATGAGTCGCTCGATCGTCGCGGGTAGGCGTTCGCCGACGCCGGTCGTTGCGCCGCTCGCGGTCGCAGCGCGGTGGCGGCGCAGGTTGTGCGCCATGATGGCGGCCATCTTCAACCGGGCTACGGCCCGGAACCAGTCCAGGTCGGGCAGCGGCTCCCGCTCGCCCAGGTAGCGCTCGACCAGCTCGGCCTCGTTCGGCAGTCCCTGCGTCTCCCGGCCCAGTCCGGGGAAGTTCGTGTGGTCGGCGAAGATCAGGAACCAGGCCAGATCGATCCGCGGGTCGCCGACCGTCCAGGTCTCCCAGTCGATCAGCGCGCAGATCCGGCGCTGCGCGGCGAGGATGTTGCCCAGCCGGAAGTCGCCGTGCAGCAGCGCGGCGGGCAGCCGCGCCGGTACCGCCCAGGCCAGCCGCTCGGCCAGGCGCAGCCCGCCCGGGCACAGCTCGTCCGGTACCGCCGCCACCAGCCGGGACCACCGGCGGATGTGTGTCGCCGGATCCTCCTCGGGCGGCCGGTGGATGCGCAGTGCGCCGACGGCGAGCTGGTGCATCCGGCCCAGTAGCCGGGCGGCGGCGAGCATCCGCTGCCGGGCCAGGACCGGTTCGATCCAGATGTCGTCCAGCACCGGCTCGACCGCCTCGCCGGCGATCCAGGTCATCGCGAACCAGGCCGGCGGCACGGTATCGACGGCCACCACCGAAGGCACCGGTACCGCCGAGCCGGCCAGCGCGCGCAGCATCGCCGCCTGGCGCAGCATGTCGTGCCGGCCGACCGGGCGGGCCGGCGCCGGTACCGCCTTGACGATCAGATCCATCGAGCCGACGCAGACGTGGTACGTCTCCCCCGCCTGGCCGGCCGGCAACCGTACCAGTGGGCCGACCGGTACGCCCGGGTAGACCTCCCCCAGTGCCCGCGCCACCCGCGCGGCAAGCCCCGCCCCTAGGCTTGTGGTCTCCCGAAGGTCGAACATGCGTGAAACGTACTCGCTTGTCGCGCCGGTACCCTCACGCCTCGCCGACACCACCAGCCAGGTGTACCGAGAACCATCCGGCGGCGCGGTGCGCCACCTCCTCCAGCGCGCCCGGCTCTTCGAACAGGTGCGTGGCGCCCGGGATGATGTCGACCCGGTGCTCGCCCGGCAGTACCTTCGCCGCCCGCTCGTTGAGTTCCAGCACCGGCGAGTCGTCTCCGCCGACGACCAGCAGGGTCGGCGCGTGCACCTCGTGCAGCGCCTCGCCGGCGAGGTCGGGCCGGCCGCCCCGGGAGACGACCGCCTGCACCGTGCCGGTACGCCGGGCGGCCGCCACCAGGGCGGCGGCGGCGCCGGTACTGGCACCGAAGAGCCCGACCGGCAACTGCCGGCTTCCGGCGGCCCAGTCGACCAGAGCCACCACCCGCCCGGCGAGCAACGGGATGTCGAAGCGCAGCGCGCCGCTGATCGAGTCCTCCGCCTCTTCGTCCTCGGTGAGCAGATCGGCCAGCACGGTGGCGAAGCCCTCCTCCTCCAGCCGCCCGGCGACCATCCGGTTGCGCGGGCTGTACCGGGAACTCCCAGATCCGTGCGCGAAGATGGCCACGCCGCGCGCCGCCTCGGGTACCGCCAGGTCGGCGGGGAGCCGTACTCCGTCGGCTTCGATGGTGGCGGCGCTGCGTGCCTTCGGTCGTGCTCGCATAACCGGCGTGTACCCGGGGCGGCGCCCGGCAACCCGAGCGCCGCCCCGATCTGGCCTCAACCCAACGCCAGCGACGGATCGGTGGCGATGGCGACCAGCTGCGCCTCGCTGAGCGGCAGGCTCGCCCGCGCCACGGCATTCTGCGGAAGGAACGTGCTGACCGCGATCACCGTGTGCTGCCCGGGCCGGTAGACGACCACGGTCAGCCCCTCGACCACCCCCCGGATCGTGGATGTGGTCACGCCGACCACGAGCCCGTCCGATCGGTGTGTGATCTGACACTGCGGCTGCCCATAGCAATAGTGGGTCGGCGCCGATCCCACCGACGCCACTCCGACATGCATGCCCCCCGACCCGAGAGCCGTGTGCACGCTCCACTGGGCGCGGAACATCCGGGGCAGGCTGTACAGGCTTGTCGGTGGCTGGCCGGGTTGGAACTGGGTGTCCGGCACGTAGACATCGGTGCGCGCGGCCGCCAGCGGATCCACCGGTCCCAGCAGACTCCGCAGCGCGGCGTTGAGCCGGTCGACGGTCGCCTGACAGCTCGCGGCGTTCTCCGCGGTGAAGCCTCCGATGCCGGCACCGGAGAGTTCGGCCCCGTCCGCGGTACCGTCGGCCCTTATCCGGCAAGGTGGTGCCGATGCATACGGGTCCGGGGTGCAGGCTACGGTTCCCCCTCCACCCTGGACCTCAACGAACGAACAGGGGCCGGGCGGTCGGCTCGCCCGGACCGACCGCGTCGCGTTGCTGGCAGGGGCCGGCCCGCCGAGCAGAGAGCCGCCGGGCGCCAGCAGTAGCGCCGGCACCACCGCCGCGACCGCCACCAGCGCCGCGGATCCCACCGCCGCCAATGTCCAGCGGTACCGCGACCGGTGCCGCACGCACTCCGCGACCAGCCGGTCCAGCTCGATGCGAGTCGGCGGGGGTTCGGCCACCGCCGCACATAGCGCGTCTCGCAGGTCTTCCATCTCAGCCCCCTTCGATTCCCGCCGTCTCGTACCGCGCCCGCAGCATGGCCAGCGCCCGAGCCGTCTGGCTCTTCACCGTGCCGGTACTGCAGCCCAGTGCCTCGGCCGTCTCCTCCACGGAGAGGTCGTTGAAGTACCGCAGCACGATCACCGCACGCCGGCGGGGTGGCAGCGCGGCGAGATGCCCGAGCATGGTGAGCCGGTCCGCGACGCCGTCCGGCCCACCGCCCGGGCCGCCCGGCCGATCTGGCACCAGTGCCGTGGCGTCCTCCCGGCGCCACGGCCGGCGCCTCTCGTTCAGCCACGCGTGCAGCAGCATCCGGCGCACGTAGCCGTCGAGGTTCTCGTACGCCGACACCCGCCGCCAGTGCTTGAAGAGCCTGACCAGCGTGGCGGAGACGAGGTCGTCAGCCGTGTGCCAGCGCCGCACAGCAGGCAGGCGGTACGCCGCCACTGGTCCAGCCGGCTGGCGACGTACTCCTTATAGCCGTCGATCTGCATCTCACCTCCCCGAGTTCATCTGAGGAACACGGCCGGGCAGGGCCCGGGTTGCCCGCGCAGGCGGGCGGGTTTCCGGCGCCGCGGTGCGGGGTAGGCCGACGCCGTGCGGATCGGGAACGGTCGGATCCGGCCGCTGGGCGGCCGTACCGGATGCCTGTTGATGATTGCCGCGTCGGTCCTGATCTCGATCGTCTGCACCGTCCTGGGCAACGTGCTGACCCACTGAGCGCCACGATCACTTGAGCGTGAAGACTGGTGGTCGCTATAGCGACAGCGATCCTTCACGATCGAGCGGGACAGCCGGCGGCGGGCAGGAAGCGCAGCGCCGCAGCCGCCCGGCCCAGCCATGCGCGCGCAGCACCGCGGCCACCTGCGCGGCGACCTGGCACGGCCGCTCATGTACATCGGCCCAGCCGTACCGCAGCACGACAGCTCCCGACTCCGCCACGGCGTTGTCCCGCCGCAGGTCTCGGAACCGCTCGCCGTGCGCGTGGCCGAGCCGGCCGTCCAACTCCACCGACACGCCATAGTCCGCGTACCGCTCCCGGCCCCGCGGAGAGCAGCGCCGCCCAGAGCTGGGCGGGTCGAGGCAGCTCACCCGTGAAGTTCGCGTACACCCCCTGGTACACCCGCTGCCACCGGCCGCTGGAGAGCCGTGCCCGCACCTCGCCTGGGGACAGTCCGCAGGCCAGCGCCTGACGCCGGGTCAGGATGCCATGCTGGCGCCGGCACGGCTCATCAAGCACCCGGCCAGACTGAGCCACCCGCGACAGCAGAGCCAGGCCCGGCCCGCGTCTGTGGACAACATGTGGACGAGTGGTAGGTGCCCGTAGCATGTCCCGCGTGGCTCTCCAACGGGAACCGGCCGGCGGGCGGCGGGTGCGACCGTGGGCGGTCGCCGCGACCGTGGCCGGTCTGCTCGGCCTCGGTGCCGCGATCGCCTGGCGGGTGGACGCCGCGCTCGGCATCTCCTTCACGCCCGCCGACGTACCACCGGAAGACCTGACGGCGGCGGCGCCGCACGGGCTCGCGGCCGCGCCGCCGATCAGCCTGATCGTGGCTCCCGATGATCTGCCGGTACGGCTGGCAGCGCAGGCCGTGGCCGACGCGCTCGCCGGGCGGGGCGATCCGCGCCCGACCATCAGCGCGACGCCGGTCGGGACGCGGGGCGCCACCCTGGAGGTCGAGCTGACCACCCGCACCGGCCCGAGCGCCGAGGGGTACCGGTTGCGGCGCACCGCGACCGGGCTGGTGCTCGAGGCGGGCCAACCGGCCGGCGCAGCGACCGGGCTGTACGCGGTCGCCGACCGGATCCGCTCCGGCGAAGAAGTGCTGCCGGCCGGGCAGGACGGCAAGCTGATCGAACCAAGGTTGGGGCTGCGCCTGCTGGACACCGGGTCGGTCGGGCTGTCCGACGATCCGGCCGGCTTTGTCGCCAGCGACGACTACTCGCTCAATACCGACGTGGTCGGGCCGGCCATCCTCGCCGGACCGCCCTATGTGGACAGTTCCGCCGTGGCCCAGATCTCGGCCCAGTTCCGCCAGCTGGTCGACCACGGGCTGGCTGAGGGGTACAACGCCGTGGTGGTACCCGGTTTCCTGGAGTACGTCACCTTCGCCGGCGTCGGCGACGGGCACCAGGTCTACCCGGAGGGGGACAGCCACCTGGCCCGCGTCCAGGCGATGGTCGCCGCGTTCGGCCCGGTGTGGCGGTACGCGCGCGACGCGGGGATGAGGGTGTACTTCGCCACCGACATGCTGGCGCTGTCCCCACCGTTGCAGCGGTACCTGCAGCGGCGCTTCGGTGGCCTCGCCGTCGACGACCCTGCACTGTGGAGGGTGTACCAGGCCGGGCTGCGCGAGCTGTTCACCGCGCTGCCGTACGCGGACGGTCTGGTGATCCGGGTCGGCGAAGGCGGCGCCGCGTACCGGCTCCCCGGCTGGGACTACACCTCGCAGATCGCGGTCAGGACGCCGGGTTCGGTGCAGGCGATGCTGCGCGCACTGCTGGCGGTCGCTGGCGAGGGCGACCGGGACATCATCTTCCGCACCTGGACGATCGGTGCCGGCTCGATCGGCGACCTGCACACCAACCCGCAGCGGTACCAGCAGGTGCTCGGTGACATCGACGACCCGCACCTGATCGTCTCCACCAAGTACTGCCTCGGCGACTACTACAGCTACCTGCCGTTCAACACCACGCTGGAGGTCGGCGGGCAGCGGCGGATCGTCGAACTGCAGGCGCGGCGGGAGTTCGAGGGCCTCGGTTCGCTCCCCAACGACCTCGGCGCGTTGCACCAGGAGGCGCTGCGGACGCTGATCGCCGCCAACCCGCGGATCGAGGGCATCTGGACCTGGTCCCAGATGGGCGGACCGCTGCGCGCCGGACCGCGCAGCCTGTACCTGCGGGCCGGCTTCTGGCAGCTGTCCGACCTGAATGTGTACACCGCCGCGCGGCTGGCCGCCGACCCGGACGCCGACACCGGCCAGCTCACCGCCGACTGGATCCGGCAGACCTTCAGTACCGATCCGTCCACAGTGGAGGCAATCGGGCGGGTGATGGCGCTGTCCCGGGAGGCGATCACCAAGGGCCTCTACATCGGACCGTACGCGAACCGCACGGTCAAAGCGCTCGGGGTGGAACCACCGCCGATGATGTGGATCTTCGAGTGGGACATCGTCACCGGCGACAGCGCGGTGCTGGACAGCATCTACGCGGTGAGCCGGGACCACCTGGATGAGGCGATAAGCGAGGGCGAGCAGGCGACCGCGACGGCGCAGCGGATGCGCGACCTGCTCGCCACGACCGACCCGGCGAGCTGGCGCGACCCGGCGCTGCGCAAGTCCTTTGTGGACACCATGGACTATGAGGTCGACCTGTTCGACACGCTGTCGGCGTACCGGAGCATGTTCCTGCGCTACGCCCAGTGGCTGGACACCGGCTCGCCGGTGGCCCGGGCGCAGTGGCTGGCCGCCCGGTCCCGGTACCAGGTGGCGCGGGATCGGCACCTCAAGCGGTACACCGGCAACGTCGACCTGCCGCCGTACCGCTTCCCGGCCGCGGACATCGGGCTGACCCGCGCCGAGCGGGACCTGGCGATGGCCTGGCTGGCCCGCGCGCTGCTGGCCGCGCTCGGGCTCGCCCTGGCCCTGGGTACCCCGGTCGGGCAGCGGATGCTGCGCGCGTTGGCGCGTGGCAGCGACCTGCCCGGCGCCGCGGCGCTGCGCGCGCTCTGGCTGGGTACCACCAGACCCTGGCGGGTCGGTGACCTCTGCCCGCCACCAACCACTGTGGACAGTGTTCTGGTGTGGGCGCTGCCGGCCGCCGCGCTGGTACTGTCCCGTGGCGCCTACAGCTGGTTCGCCTCACCCGTCCACCTGGTCACCACGCTCGGCGGGTGGGGGGTCTTCGCCGCGGTGCTGCGGCTGCTGCTCGGCCAGCGCAGCGCGTCCGGGCTGTGG
>JAFMQQ010000741.1 GCA_017354595.1 Micromonosporaceae bacterium | reverse complement strand
CGTCCTCGCCGCGCGCGAGCAACGCCACCCGGTCGCCCGCGGCGGCGAACCGGCGGGCCACCGCGCGGCCCACGCCGCCACTGGCACCGGTCACCACGACCACCCGGGAACTGCTCCGCATAGGTCTCGGGTTCCCCGGGCCAACAGGCACAAACCGGGTCGGGAAGGGTCGCCTGACCGCGCTTGCCGGACGAGCCGCTGGCACGCTGTACGCGTGCTGATTTGCCCGGCGCGGATACTCGAACGGTGACCGGAGAGGTCGAGCCGCCGCGAGTGGACTCACCGCAGATCCTCGTGGTAGAGGACGACGCGGAGCTGCGCGCGATGCTGGAGCGGCTGCTGCAGGACTCGGGGTACGCCGTGGATGTCGCCGGCGACGGGCAGGCCGGGCTGCACCTGGCGCTGACCCGCAGCTACGACGTGCTGCTGGTGGATCGGGGACTGCCGGCCATCGACGGTCTGGACCTGCTGCGGCGGTTGCGCCGGCGGGGTATCGCGACCCCCGCGCTGTTCCTCACCGCGTACGGCGAACTCTCCGACCGGGTGGCCGGGCTGGACGCCGGCGCCGAGGACTACGTGGTGAAGCCGTTCGAGGTGGACGAGCTGCTGGCCCGGCTGCGCGCGCTGCGCCGCCGGCACCTGGCCACGGCCACCGTGTTGACCCTTGGCTCGGGCGAGCTGGACGTGGCATCCCGCGCGGTACGGCTGGCCGACGGTACCGAGGTGGTGCTCTCGGCCCGGGAGATGGCCCTGCTGCACGCGCTGGCGGTACGCCCGAACCGCGTATTCAGCCGGGACGAGCTACGCGAGCTGGTCTTCGAGGCCGCCGAGTCAGCCTCCATTGTGGACACTTACGTGCACTACCTGCGCCGGAAGCTGGGCTCCGGCGTGGTCCGTACGGTATGGGGCCTGGGCTACCGGGCGGGTACGCTGTGAGGCCCCGCCGCCGGCCGGCGCCGGGTGAGGAGCAGCGGCTGATCGACCACACCTGGCGCCGGATGACGGTTCAGACCGCCGCCATCTTCGCCGCCGCTCTGCTGCTGCTCGACCTGCTCGCCATCGTCGTGGTGGTGCAGTCGGGGCAGGTGGCGGCGCACCGGCAGGTGGCCCAGGCGATCGCCGACCGGGACGCGCTGACCAGCCCGCCGCACGGCATCTGGGTGTACCGGCGGGACGCCTCCGGGCAGGTGGTGCGCAGCCCGGGCGCCCCAGCGGCGCCGCCGGCGCCGGCCGACCAGGCCGCCGCCGCCGCCGACGGGCGGGCCCGGGACCGGGTGGTCAACCGGGACGGGCGGGAGTACCAGGTGCGCACCGAACGCCAGGGACACGCCAGCACCCAGGCGGCGGTGGACATCACCGAGCAGGACCGGCAACGCCACGACCTGTACCTGGGACTGGGTGCGGCCGGGATCGGCGGGTTGTGCGTGGCGATGCTGGTCGGTGCGGAGATCGCGCGCCGGTCCATCCGGCCGCTCGGCCTTGCCCTGTCCCGCCAGCACCGGTTCATCGCCGACGCCAGCCACGAACTGCGCACCCCGTTGACCCAGCTGCACACCCGGGCCCAGCTGGTGGACCGAGCGCTGCGGGCCGGTACCCAGCCGCATCAACTACTGGCCGACACCGAACAGCTGGTCCGCGGTACCCGGCAGATGGCGGAGATCCTCGACGACCTGCTGCTCGCCGCGCGGCTGCGCAACGCGCCGGCCGAGTTCGGCCCGGTGGACCTGGGCGAGCTGGCTGCCGAGGCGGTACGCGCCGAGCAGCCACGGGCCGAAGAACGCGCGATCCAGCTGTTGCTGGACGCCGATCCGGCGGCCCGGTACGTGGTGCGCGGCGCCGCCACCGCCCTGGGGCGGGTGCTGACCTCGCTGATCGACAACGCGCTCGGGCACACCCCGGCCGGCGGACACATCGCGGTACGGCTGCGCCCCTCGGTGCCCGCCGCCGGCTCGGCCGGTGCCATGGTCAGTTGCACCGTCGCCGACGATGGCAGCGGCTTCGACCCGGCCGACCAGCAGCTGATCTTCCAGCGCTTCGCCCGGGGTGGGAACGGCGCGTCGGGTGAGGGTCGCCGGTACGGGCTCGGGCTGGCGCTGGTGCAGGAGACTGTCGAGGCCCACCGGGGAACGCTGACCGCGGCCGGGAGCCCCGGCAAGGGCGCCACCTTCACCCTGCACCTGCCCGCCTGGGACGGCCCGGACCGGCCGGCGGGCGGTCCGGCGGTCAGCCCTTGAAGTGGACGGCGTCGAGTGCGGACTGCAAGGAGCTGCGGTACCCGTCGCTGGTGACCGTGGCGCCGCTGACCCCGTCGATCTGCGCGGACTGGGCGGAGAGGGCCTGCTCGCGCAGCTGCGGCAGGGCGTAGGAGTTGATCTCAAAGTCCATCCGGTTG
>JAFMQQ010000740.1 GCA_017354595.1 Micromonosporaceae bacterium | reverse complement strand
CCGGCCCCATTGATCGCCAACGCCTCTCCGTGCTGTACGCCCGGCAGCTGCGACACCTTGCCGTCCGAATACACGTACGGGATCGGGCCGGATTCCGCATAGCTCCAACCGACCGCGGTACCCGAGGAGTTGACGTCCTCCAGCAACTCCTCCAGGTCGCCGGGGAGCATCACGTTCTGCCCGGCGCCGTCGTGCCAGATGACCGCCTGGTACTGGCCCCGCTTCGGGTACGAGCGCCCGACGATGTACCGGCCGGTGGGGTCGGCACCGGCGACCAGTGCCATCGGTGCGTTGCCGGGGGCGGGCAACCGGCTCAGCGTGCAGCTGGCCGGAGCGGTGGCGGCGGCCGGGCGCCAGCCCTTGGTGCCGGGGATCGTGTACGCCGCCTTCCGGCTCACCGATGCCTTTGCGGTCGCCGCACCGGCCTGCGGGCGGGCATGGGTGATCAGCGCGGTGCCGACCGAGCCACCGGCGACGACGAGCGCGGCCACCGCGGCAGTGCCCGCGTACCCGACGCCGCGGCGGATCCGGCGCCGGCGCCGGCCCTCGGCGATCGCACGCCTTATGTCTACTCTGGACGGACCGTACGGATCGCCGTCGAGCGTTCGCAGTAGATCGACCATCTCTGGCATCAGAGGCTCCTCAGCTCATGGTGGAGTAGTCCACGAACTCCCGCTGTTCGAGCAGGCGTCGCAGTGTTGCCAGCCCGCGGGAGGTCTGGCTCTTGACCGTGCCGGAGGTGCAGCTGAGCATCTCCGCCACCTCGTCGACCGGTAGGTCGTACAGGAAACGCAGCACCAGCACCGCCCGCTGCCGGCGGGGTACCTCGGCCAGTGCCGCCCGCACCACGTGACGGTCTTCGATCCCGTCCTCCTCGACCGGGGCCGGATCGGGTGTGTCGCGGAACAGCCGGACCCGTGACCAGGCCAGTCGCCGCTCGTTCAGGAACGTCCGCACCAGCATCGTGCGGACGTACGCGTCGAGGTGGTCAGCCCGCCGCGCCTGGCGCCACTTCAGGTACAGCGTCGTGATGGCCTGCTGGACGAGGTCGTCGGCCCGGTGCTCGTCACCGGCGAGCAGGTACGCGAGCCGCCGCAGTGCGGGCATGCGCGCCGTGACGTACTCGACGTACTCCTGATCCGAAGGATCCCGCATACCGCCGCCCCTCTGTCGGGTTCAACCATCCCTCAGACGCACGCGGGCGTTCGCCGGGTTGTCATCGCTGTGCATGATTTCCAATCCAGGCGGCACTCGGGACGCCGCGCCCGTAGCGTGGTGGCCATGACCGAGCTCTCTGATCGGGTTGTGCTGCTGACCGGAGCATCCGGGGGGATCGGCGCGGCCCTCGGCCGCCGGCTCGTCGCGGCCGGCGCCCGGGTCGCCTTCGGCTACAGCGGCCACCCGGATACCGCGCAGCGCCTGGCCGCCGAGGCGACCGAAGCCGGCCTGCCGGCGGTCGCCCTCGGCGGTGACCTCGCCGACCCGGCAACCCCGGCCCGCCTGGTGGCGCAGGCGAGCGCGGCACTGGGGCCGGTCGAGGTGCTGATCGCCAACGCCGGGTACGCCGTGCGGCAGGCGTACCCGGAGGTCGACCTTCCGGCCTGGGAGCGGACGATGGCGATCAACCTCCGGGCGCCGTTCCTGCTCGCCCAGCAGGTACTGCCCGGCATGGTCGAGCGTGGCTTCGGCCGGCTGCTGTTCACCTCGTCGGTCGCCGGGTTCACCGGTGGCGTGATCGGGCCGCATTACGCGGCCTCGAAGGCGGGGTTGAACGGGCTGGTCCACTTCCTCGCCGCGCGGGTCGCCGCCCACGCAGTCACGGTGAACGCGATCGCCCCCGCCCTGATCGAGCAGACCGGGATGCTGCCGGTGGCGCCCGGCGGCGGCGCACCGGCGACACCGATCCCGGTCGGGCGGTACGGCCGCCCGGAGGAGGTGGCGGACCTGAGCATGGCGATCCTCGGCAACGGGTACCTGACCAACCAGATCGTCGGGCTGGACGGCGGCATCTACCCGCACTGACCGGCGGTACCGGTCGGCGGCCGGGCCGGTACTGGTGTATCGGCCGCCCGGTGGGGAAGGCACCGGTGGGAAGCCATCGCGAGGGGGTACCCATGGCAGCTGTCGCCGGGCCGGCCACGGTGCCCGCCGCGACGGGGGCGACGTGGTGCGTCCACAATGCTGCGTCCACAATGTACAGTCGCGACCGGCGCCAGCCGCCGGAGCCATCGGCTAGTGGCGATGGGTGAGTGGTTGCGGCGCGCGGTCCGCGCAGACGATCACTACGGCCTGGTGCTCCTGCTGCTCGTGATCAGCTTCGTGCTCTCCGCGTTCCTGACCGGCGGACCGGCGCGCGTGCTGCCGCTGGCGGTGGACGTGACCGCGCTGGCGC
>JAFMQQ010000739.1 GCA_017354595.1 Micromonosporaceae bacterium | reverse complement strand
TCGCGACCGTCGCGCGCCGGGACGGGCCCGCCGGGGCCACGTACCCGTCGGGGTGGTGCTGCTGGAAGCGCCACGCGTCGCGGCACATCGCGGCCAGGTCGCGGGTGGCCCGCCAACCCCACTCGCGCGCGATGCTGCCAGGATCAGCGACCAGCGTCGCCACGTCACCCGACCGGCGGGCGGCGATGGCATACGGCACCGCCTGCCCGCACGCGGCGCCGACGGCCCGGGCGAGTTCCAACACCGATGTCCCCACTCCGGTGCCGAGGTTGAACGCGCGCATCCCGGCGTACCCGTCGATCCGGTCGAGAGCCAGGCGGTGCGCCTCCACCACGTCCATGACGTGGACGTAGTCGCGCACCGCGGTGCCATCGGGGGTCGGATAGTCGTCGCCATACACGGTCAGCCGGTCCAGCCGGCCGCTGGCGACCCGCATCAGGTACGGCATGACGTTGTGCGGGACGCCGCGTGGCGCCTCACCGAGCAGGCCGCTGTCGTGCGCGCCGATCGGGTTGAAGTAGCGCAGGGCGATCACCCGCAGGTCTGGGCGGCGCAGGCAGGCGTCGGCGAGGATCTGTTCACAGAGCCATTTCGACCGCGCGTACGGGTTGGCGGGTTGGGCCGGCGCGTCCTCCGCTATCGGTACCGTCTCGGCGTCGCCATAGATCGAGCAGGAGGAGGAGAAGACCATCCGGTGTACATCGTGTTCGCCCATCGCGCGCAGCAGGCTGGTGGTACCGCCGATGTTGTTGTCGTAGTAGTCCAGCGGGATCCGCATCGACTCGCCCACCGCCTTCATGGCGGCGAAGTGCATCACGGCGTCGATGTCGTACCGCTTGAAGATACCGGCGAGGGCGGCCCGGTCGCGAAGGTCGACCCGGTGTGCCCCGCGCACATCCCGCCCGGCGACCTCCTGCAACCGGGCCAAGGCCGCCGGCGAGCTGTTGGCGTAGTTGTCCACCACCACCACGTCGTGACCCCGGGCGAGCAGCTCAACACATGCGTGGCTACCGATGAAACCGGCGCCGCCGGTGACCAGGACGGTCACCATCCCAGAGCCGCCATCGCATACCCCGGATAGGCCACGCCGGCCAGCCCGCAGCAGGCGAGGCTGGCCAGGCCGAGCAGTAGTGGTAGCCACGCGGTGGCGACCGCGCGCCGGCCGGCGCGGTTGGACCGGTCGCGCGCCGCCCGGGCCGCCTCGACCATGTGCAGCGCGGGTACGGCGGTGGAGACGACCGCGTAGCCAGCCGCGCCGACCAGGCACAGGAAGACGTAGCCCGCGCCGGTCGTGTACAGCTCGCCGAGCCGCGCCATGCCGGCCAGCCCGAGCGCGATGAGCAGGTATGGTGCGACCACCCGCACCGGCAGCACCTCCAGGCCGGTACGGCTCTTCGGGGTCACCTTGAAGCTCACCGCGCTGGGCCGCAGGGTCGCGGCCAGTACCCCCAGCCCCACGTACGGCCAGCGGGCGAGGACGAACAGCAGGCTCTCCCAGTTGAGCTGCGGAGCGCGGCGCGGGCGCAGCAGTCCGCGGCGGCGCAGCAGCACCACCAGCAGCAGCGGCCACACGGCGAGGCCGGCGATGTGTGCGACGAAGGCGAGATAGTTGACGTTCACCCAGGGCACGCCGCTGACCACCGCGAGCGGAGGCAGGGCGAGCCCGGTGCCGACGGTCAGCGCGAGCAGCGGGTAGAACGCAACCAGGTAGCCGAAGCGTATCCGTACCGCTGGCCGCAGCCGGTGCAGGTGGTGTGGCACCAGGTCGTACAGCAGCCGGGTGAGACTGCGCGACCACTGGAACTCCTGGGTGACCATGTCGGTGATGGTGAACGGGCCATCGCCGTGTGCCTCGGCGTCGATCGCGAAGGCGCCACCCCAGCCGGCCGAGTTGAGCAGGAACGTGGTGGAGAAGTCCTCGGCCAGTTCGGGGCCGAGTCCACCGATCTCGCGCAGCGCCTGGGTGCGTACCGCGTAGTGGGAGCCGACGCAGAGCGGGGCGAGGCCGGCGTTGTGCCCGGTCTGCATCGGGCCGTGGTAGGTGGCCTCGGCGTACAGCCGGCCGCGCGCCGACCAGGAGAGGTCCGCGTTGCTGTCGCAGACGCTCGGTGCCGCGACGTAGCCGATCGCCGGGTCGGCGAATGGCCGTACCACCGCGGACAGGTAGTCGGGCCGGGGTACGTGGTCGCAGTCGAGCTGGGCCACCACGTCGTACTCCCGGTATCCCCAGTGGTCGTAGAAGTAGGCGAAGTTGCCCTCCTTGCACCGGGTGCGGCGGGGCCAGGTGGCGCGGTGGTAATCCGCCACACCGCGGCGGCACGAGACCCGCACTCCGTGCGCGGTACACCAGGCCAGCACCTGGTCGTCGGGGTCCTCGTCGCAGAGCCAGACGT